>CAYUJE010000054.1:0-24727 GCA_964444865.1 uncultured Pirellulaceae bacterium
CTGACGGCCGTCATCCTGGCCTGCTTGGCCGCTGTTCGGCCCAAACAGATTGACCAGTCGCTGGCAACCGTGGGTATTGAGTTGCCCCTCAAGCGAATGCCCGTCGATATTTTTCCGGCCCTCAACTTGCCGGTGATTTACGTCTGCCAGCCCTACGGCGGCATGGACCCTGCCCAGATGGAAGGGCTGATCACCAACTACTACGAATACCATTTCCTCTACATCAGCGGTATTCACCACGTCGAAAGCAAGAGCGTGCAGGGGAACGCTCTGATGAAGCTCTTCTTTCATCCGGGGACAAACATGTCCCAGGCGATGGCCGAAACGATTAACTACGTTAACCGTTCGCGAGCGTTCATGCCGCCGGGGACGGTGTCGCCGTTCGTAATGCGGTTTGATACTGGCAGCGTGCCAGTCGGTTATCTCGTACTGTCGAGTGAAACAAAGACAATCTCGGAGATTCAAGATCAGGCATTGTTCAAGGTGCGACCCCTCTTCGCGGCTCTCCCCGGCGTTTCGGCTCCGCCGCCGTTCGGCGGCAGCTCACGGACCGTGGTCGTGCGAGTCGATCCCGATCGCCTCCGAGCCTACGGTATTTCTCCCGATGATGTCGTCACCGCCCTAACCAGCGGCAACACGGTTAGCCCGTCGGGAAATCTCCATATCGGCGACCGGTACCCGATCGTCCCCACCAACGCGATGGTCAAAGAACCTCGCGAACTCGGTAGCATCCCCATCCGCACGGGAGCCGCACCCACAGTCTATTTGCGTGACCTGGGAACCATCGAGGATGCTGCAGACATCGCCACGGGCTACGCCCTGGTGAACGGGCGGCGTGCTGTCTACATCCTGGCGACGAAGCGAGCCGATGCCTCCACGATCAGCGTCATCGACGAGATCAAGCGAGCGCTCCCCAACATGCAAAAAGAACTGCCGCCGGACATCAAGGTCAGTTTTGAATTTGATCAATCGCCGTATGTGACGCGGGCCATTCAGAGTTTGTTCGTTGAAGGGACTTTGGGAGCGATTCTAACCGGGCTGATGGTGCTATTGTTCCTGAGGGACTGGCGAAGTGCGGTGGTTGTAGTGCTCAATATTCCCCTGGCAATCATGGCCGCGATTGTCGGGCTTTGGCTCTGCGGGCAAACTATTAACCTGATGACGCTCGGTGGATTGGCCCTCTCCGTCGGAATTCTGGTCGACGAAGCGACCGTGGAAATCGAGAACATCCACGCGCAGATGCAGCATACCGATTCCATCGCCTGGGCCGTCCGCCAGGGAAATGCCCAAACAGCCGTGCCGCGACTCCTGGCCATGCTCTGCATCTTGGCTGTATTTGTGCCGTCATTCTTTATGACCGGCGCTCCGCGCGAGCTGTTTATCCCCCTCTCGCTGGCGGTCGGATTTGCGATGATCGCTTCCTATATTCTCTCAAGCACTTTTGTGCCGGTGGTGTCCACCTGGTTGCTCAAGCACTTTCCCCACGTCGAGCGTCAGTCTCCGCAAACCCGAATGGGACGCATCTGGTGGTTATTTTCCTTTGATGGGGTGAAAAGCTTCTACGCCAGCCTCACGCAACACCTGGTCAACTGGCGGTGGCTGGTAGTGCCGTCGTACATCGCCCTGTGCGGCATCTTCATCGTAAATTTCGGTCCCAAACTGGGGCTGGAGATTTTTCCCAAGGTGGATGTCGGCGAGTTCCGCCTTCGTTTGCGGGCGGAGGATGGGACGCATATCGATCGAACGGAACAAATCGCTCTCGATGTGCTCGACCTGATCAAAAAAAAGGTGGGGCCGCAAAATGTCGAGTTAACATTGGGATACGTTGGCACCATCCCCTCCAGTTTCCCCATCAATGCCGTTTATCAGTTTTCGCGCGGTCCCGAAGAAGCCATTCTGCGCATCGCCCTGAAGCCTCACAGCGGCATCAGCACCGAGTTGATGAAAGAAGAGCTGCGAGAGGAACTGGTAGCCAAAATGCCCAAGGTCCGCTTTTCTTTCGAGCCGGCCGATATCGTCAGCGAAGTGATGAGTTTCGGCTCGCCGACGCCGCTGGAAATCGCCGTTCGCGGTGGCAACCTCAAGGAAAATCGGGATTATCTGGCCAAGGTAGAAAAGAGCCTGAAGCAGATTCCTGAGTTGCGGGACGTGCAGGTTTCGCAGTCGCTCGATTATCCCACGGTGGAAGTCAAGATTGACCGCGAAAAAGCAGGGCAAAGCGGTGCCACGATGAGCCAGGTGACCCGTTCGGTCGTCGCCGCAACCTCCTCCAGCCGGTTTGTCGTCCCCAACTACTGGCCCGATCCTAAATCGGGGATCGGCTATCAGGTGCAGGTCGAAATCCCTCAGCGGATGATGAAAGGAGCCACCGAACTAGGAATGGTTCCCGTCCAAAAACAAATCGAACAGCCGCTGCTTTTGCGGGACATCGCCCAACTCACGACGGGAACGATGCCGGGGCAGTTCGACCGTTACAACATGAAGCGGGAGATCAGCCTCACGGCAAATCTACAGGGACGCGACCTGGGGAGTGTTTCGCGACGAGTCTCCACCCTTTTGGCCGAGGTTAAACGGAAGGATGATGCCGAGAAGACGGAACTTGAAAAGGTTGGCTCCAAACAAGGGCGAGTGACGCACGAAATCCGGGGCCAGATTCCCCCAATGCGTCAGATGGTGAGCGGGCTGGGGCTGGGGCTGGGGCTCGCGGTTGTCGTCATCTTCTTGCTCCTGGCCGCCAACTTCCAGTCACTGCGGCTGTCGCTAGTGGCTGTGTTCGCAGCGCCGGGCGTCATTTCCGGAGTGGTCGTGATGCTCTATTTCACGGGAACGACGATGAATATCCAGTCGTTCATTGGGGCGATCATGGCAATCGGTGTGGGGATGGCAAACGCGATTCTGCTGGTCACTTTCGCCGAGAAAGCACGCCGGGAAGAACGCCTCCCCGCATCTCAGGCCGCCGTCGAAGGGGCGATTCATCGCTTGCGGCCGATCTTAATGACTAGCTTTGCAATGCTGGCCGGCATGTTGCCAATGGCGTTGGCCCTGGGGGAATCTGGCCCGCAAACAGCTCCTCTGGGACGGGCGGTGATTGGGGGACTAATCGGAGCGACTTGCGCGACGCTGCTGGTGTTGCCGGCGCTGTTTGCCCTGACACAGCGGCGGGCGAGCATGGCCTCCGCTTCGCTCGATCCCGCGGATCCTGACAGTGCGTACTTCCATGCCGCAACAACTTCCGAGGGGAATTAGCCATGACGAGCAATATGTCTAATTCAAGGAGCACTCTTGGACTCGGTTGTTCCATGATTTTTCTACTGGCGGGCTGCAATCCGCCGGCAGCGGCTCCGAAAGTGGAGGAACAACAAGTCGAAAAATTGGCTCTGCGAGTTTCCGTCGTTGCGCCTCAAAGGAAAACGCTCGTCCGCCGCACGGAGCAGCCGGGGCAAGTGCGGGCGCTGGAAGAGACGCCCGTGTTCGCGAAGGTGACCGGGTTTGTCAGCAAGGTGCATGTCGATATTGGCGATGTCGTCAAAGGTCCGATGCTTGACGAAAAGGGAAATATTGTCGAGCCGGGACAGGTACTGCTCGAAATCGACGCACCGGAATTGCAGGAAGACGTGCTGCAAAAGACCGCTCTCGTCGCCCAGGCCAAATCCCAAATCGCGCAGGCGGAAGCCGCCATCAAAGTGGCTGCCGCGGCCAAGGAATCCGCGAATTCCGGGGTGGCCGAGGCGGAAGCCGCCATTGATCGGGCGCAAGCGGTTTATGTGCAGGCAAAATCGGAGATGGACCGCGTGAATGATTTGTTTCAGAACAAGGCAAGCACTCAGAAGCTAGTCGACGAAGCCGTCAGCCGCCTCCAGGCAGCGGAAGCATCTCGCAAGGAAGTTGCTGCCAAAATCACTTCCGCCCGCAGTCAGGTGACCGAGAAGGAAGCAGGTATGGAACAAGCCGACGCGGACCTCGCAGCAGCGAAGTCGCGTCTGCAGGTGGCGCAGGCGGACGAGCGGCGGGCGAAGACCTGGCTTCAATACCTGACGATTCGAGCGCCTTACGATGGGACCGTCATCGCGAGGAATGTCGATACGGGGCATCTCGTGCAGCCAGGGAAAAATGCTGCCGACAAGCCGCTCCTCGTTGTCGTTCAGGCCGATACCGTGCGCGTGCTGGTGGATGTTCCGGAAGGGGACGCGACCCTGGTGCAACCGGGCAGCGAAGCCCTCATTCGCACTCCTGCCGCCGCCAATGCCGTCATCCAAGGACAGGTAAAGCGGAGTGCCTGGGTCCTGCAACCGGCAACTCGCACGCTGCGGGTGGAAATCGATGTGCCCAACGGTGAGGGGAAACTGCGGCCGGGAATGTATGTCTATGCCGATTTGAAAGTGGCCGAGCGGAAGGATGCGATGGCTCTTCCGAAAGGCGCGGTCTTGTCACAGGACAATCAGTCATACTGCCTGGTGGTCAATAGCCAGAGCAAGATTGAGCGAATGCCTATTCAGGTTGGCATTCGAGCCGGCGACGAAGTGGAGGTCGTCTCCGTTCTGATGGGAAGCGAGCGAGTGATAGCAGCCAATGCCGCCGCTTATCGCGAGGGACAGACCGTTGAAATCGTTCTTCCGACGACCAAGTGATTTTGCCCCCTACAATCGGCAAAATCGCTAAATTCTTCCCCATTTAGCAGCCGATGGGATGATGGGGGGATATTCCATTGCGCTGGCGCTGGTTGGCAATTCTCGTTTCGTTCATACCTGCTGTGGTAGCTGGTTGCGCGAGCGCGCCCCGCGGCTCTACACCTCACGAAATCCCACGTTCAGCTCCGCAAGCCGTTGCTCGGCCGGTCAGCTATCAGTCAGAAGTTGCGTCGTCGCAGGAAGAACTGGTTCCTCCACCGGTTTCGACAGATGACAGCGTACAATCCCCGACGGAGAAGGAGCCGGCTCTTCTTGCTGCCCCCGCAGTCCGCAAGGCGGTTGGGGCGATGCCTATCGACCTGGCGAGTGCGCTGGCGATGACGGATGGACAAAATCCGCAGGTGGCGTTTGCCCGCGAGCGGATTACGGAAGCAGAGGCCCAACTTTCGCGGGCTCAAGCGATGTGGCTCCCCTCCATCCGCGGCGGTGTGAATTACAACAAGCATGAGGGACAGATTCAGGATGTTGCGGGCAAAATTATCACCACTAGCCGCAACTCGCTTTACTCAGGGCTCGGTGCGAACGCGGTGGGGGCAGGGTCGCCGACAGTCCCCGGCCTGCTGGCACAGTTCCATTTGACAGATGCCATCCATCAGCCCCGAATTGCGGCGAGTGAGGTTGCCGCCCGCACGTTTGCCGCTCAGGCTCAGGCCAACGATTCCACCCTGCAAACGGCCCTCGCCTACTTGGACTTATTGCGGGCGGAGCAGGATATAGCCATTGCCCGGGAAACTCAGGAAAACACGCTCAAATTGCAAAAGCTGACGGCTGCCTATGCGAAATCGGGACAAGGTCAGCAGGCCGACGATGATCGGGCATTGGCGGAACTGGCACTGCGGGAAAGCGACCTAGAAAGGGCCAGCGAAGGGGGGCAAGTTGCCTCCGCGCGATTGGCTCAACTCGTGCAACTTGACCCCACGCAGCTACTATCGCCGCAAGAAACAGCCGTCACTCCACTGAACCTGATTCCGGAAGGGACGGTGATCCAGGACCTGGTCGCCCAGGGGCTCTCCGCCCGTCCCGAGATTGCTGAGAACCGCTTTCTGATAGATGAGGCCATTCATCGTCTGAGACGCGAACAATGTGCGCCACTGGTACCGAGCGTCCTTTTGGCCGCCAGCTATGGCGGTATGGGAGGGGGATTAGGTGGCCGCTTTCGCGACTACGGTGATCGCTTTGACGCCGATGTCGTCGCGTTCTGGGAACTTCGCAATTTCGGCTTTGGCGACGCCGCCTCGCGGCGCGAAGCGGATTCGCGGGTGACGCAGGCGCGATTTAAGGAACTAGCCGCTCTCGACCGGGTCGCCCGGGAGATTGTCGAGGCCCACGCCCAAGTTCAGGCTCGCCGCCGCCAGATTGCCACCGCCCAGCGAGGAATCGAAGCCGCCCAGACATCCTACAAACGCAACCTCGCCCGGATTGAAAACACGCAGGGACTGCCGCTGGAGGCGTTGCAATCCATCCAGGCACTCTCGCAGGCTCGCCGAGACTATTTGCGGTCCGTAAGTGACTTCAACGCCGCCCAATTCCAACTTCTGCACCATATTGGCGGCGATGGAAGCGCATTGATTCAGGAGAAAAGGGATTCGGACTCCAAGGAAATGAGTCCCTGACTTGGGTGATTACTGGCAGTTGAGGTCGATTCCCCTAACGGTTGCGTACTTATTCGAACGATTGGAAAAGCCTCTTTCCTACGGACGAATCTCTCTGCTTCAAAAGATGGCAGTCGAAATTCCATCCATTGCGTGCCGATATGGACGATGTTGAGCCTTCTCTAGGAGGGGCAGCGTTGATAGCAGTGGTCGAAAACCGCCCTCAGTTTGATAGCCTGAGGGCGGTTTCTTTATGCGCATACTGTAGAGGGCGGTTCAAAGTGGCGGCGCACATTGGTGCCTGACTGAGAAGTGGGAAGATGGGGGCGTCAGCCTACTGGGAAAACCGGCGGATGCAAACCTTGTTTCGTGGAGCCATAGCCGACGCTCACAAACTGCGACTGTATCTTCTGAAGCGTCAAAATTACCGGTGTGCCATCACCGGCATGCCGCCGGAGGATACGTCTGAAAGCCGCAATATTGACTGTGCGATTCGACACGTGGAATGACCTGGGGCCAGGAAATTGAAGCTGGAACGAACGCAATGTTGCCCAAAGGCATCTTTCATTAGCGAAGGTCCATTATCACCAACGGCAGTGGACTTGCCAGCTGTGCAGGGTGTCGAGGCCTGAAACGCGGGAAAGGGAGGTGTGTCCGGCTGAGCACCTGATCGTCGGCTGAAATCGGACTTTGCTGACCGACCAAAATCGTCAAGTTTGTTATGATTCAAGCTGCGGCTGAGAATTTTGCCCTCACGGGCATCCAGTTGGAGGGTGAATGACATGAGTGCTCCATGTGTCCCAATGCGTTTCGTGTGGTTTGTCGTGGCTGTCGTCGCGCTCCAAACAAGCGTGCTCTGTAACCCGGGAATTTGCGAAGAGAAGGAGGCGGAGATTCGCTGGAAGCAGCATACGATCAATGATCAATCCCCCTACGAGGCTTGTGGAGCGGCCGACTTCAATGGCGACGGCAAGATCGATATTTTCTGTGGAGATTCCTGGTATGAAGCTCCCTCGTGGGTTCGGCACAAAGTGCGCGAGGTGCCGGCGAGCGGTCCAAATCCGCATTACTACGAAGACTTCTGCGATTCTCCGTTGGATGTGAACGGCGATGGTCGGCCAGACATCGTCACCTGCAACTACTTCGGAAAACGGGTCGGCTGGGTCGAGAACCCAGGCCCTGACTCGACAAAAGCCTGGGTGGAGCACACCATCGATACCCCAGGAAACATGGAGTGTGGCGAGTTGGTCGACATCAATGGCGACGGCAAACTCGATTTCCTGCCGAACCCTGGAAACGTAGTGGTCTGGTACGAGTTGACTCAGCAAAAACCTGAAGTCGTCTGGACGAAGCACGATCTCGGTGGAGAAGGAGCTGGACATGGCGTGGGTGTAGGCGACATCAACAGCGATGGACGGCTCGATATCATCACGCCGAAAGGCTGGTATGAACAACCTCAAGAAGCAACATCCGACAAGTGGCTGTTTCACCCGGAATTCCAGCTTGGTGCCGCGGGAATCTTGATTCACGGCCGCGATGTCGACGGCGACAAGTTAACAGATGTCATTTGGGGAATGGGTCACGACTTCGGCCTGTATTGGCTAAAACAGTCCATCGCAGCCGATGGGAAGCGGCAATGGACGAAGCTGAAAATCGATGACACGTTCTCGCAGGTGCATACCCTCGTGCTGGCCAAGTTCGATCCGGCCCGTGAACCAGAGCTGATCACGGGAAAGCGAGTCTATGCCCACGAGGTCGAGCCGGGAGATACCGCTGCACCCGTGATCTTCTCCTATCGCTTCGACCGCCCCAGCAAACAATGGCTCAAGCGGACGATCTTCCGTGGGGAACCTGCCTTGAATGCCCCCCAAGCCGCCAAGGATCGCTGGGCTTTGAAAGATTTTCCTCGCGGCAGTGCCGGTACGGGACTGCAGATGGCAGCGATCGATATCGACGGGGATGGAGATCTCGATCTTGTCTGTCCTGGGAAATCGGGATTGTATCTGTTTGAGAACTTGGGGCAGTGATATTCGCGGCCAATTCGGACGCGGATTCAAACGCGGCTTTCCATTTGGAAGGCTGGCGAGGGAAGCGGATTATCAAGTGAGTGGCTTTACCGGCGCTCACCCTCTGAGCAGTTCAGACCAAGTAAGTGTTGTTCGGTCCCGTGACGAGACTTCATAAACGTTCCATACAAAGTCGCTGCGACAAATTGTCTTAAGCTGCCGCCGGTGACCAGTCCTCTCGCGCGTGACGAGTTGACCTCCGGAGAGGCCCAGAGAAGAAGCCGACACCTAAAATGGGCCCCTAAGCCGACATCCGTACTCTGAAGCCTCCAGAAAAGATTCTGGAGCGATTGGGAGGCAGGCCGGAACGTTGGAGCGACTTCAGGACGGACGAAGCTGAGCAACTCTTTCTTACCGCTGGTCGGTCCGTCATGAGTCAGCTCGTCACACGGCTGCGGACATTTTGTCACGACGAATTGCAATCGCTTGTTTATGGAATCTCGTCATGCAGGAATGCCTCCCTTCGTCATGCTTATTGCGAGTTCGTCGCGGAGCGCCCTCGCTTCCCCTTGCTCACACACTCCACTGTGCGTGTCGCTAACGAGCGTTAACTGCCAGCCTGACCAGCGACTTGCAGAGCTTGTCCCACGACCGGCGTTTCGGGGGCAACCAGTGCCACCGATTCGACAGGTGCAGGTGCCTTGGTGGGAGCCGGCTTTGCCGTCGCTCGCTTGATCGCCGCTTTCTTCTTGGGGGCGGCCTTTTTCGGGGCCGCCTTTACCGGCTTGGTCTTCTTCTTCGTTACTGCGTTGGCGACCTTTTTTGTTGGCGTCTTCTTCTTCGGGGCGGCTTTTTTCACGGCCTTCTTCACCGCCGGTTTCGCTGACTTCTTCTTCGCCATTGGTAACTCCTGGTATTGTTCGTGGCTCATTTTTTCTGGCTCAATCCAACGCATCGTCATTGTTGATGAACCCTCGGTCCAAAAGCAAGCGGTGCTCTGGGAGTGTCATCGGGCGGATTTAATGCGGCCAGTGGCGGGCGAAATGGTGGAGCGTTGAGCCTTGGTCCCGGTCGCCGCAATATGACCACTTGGCCGTCACAGTTCTGTCTTTCGAACTTGGTTCCCAATACAATACTCTGAGCAATGCAGCAATAGTGTTCTTCGTCGAGACTGCGTTATTGCCGAGCGACCGGACTCCGCTTACCAATGACTTCCTCCCGCAAGCCCGCCGCCGGATTCTTGATCACAGTGGCCTTGGTCGCTTTGCTGGTGACCTATCCGATCAGCTTCGGGCCGGCGTGCTGGGACAGCAGTCGGGTTCCCCAGTCGAGCGCCTCATGGGGAATAACGGATTTCCCATATTCACCGATCCTGCGAGCGTGGTGGCATTGCGACCAAGGGGCGATCGGCAACGTCATTTCTTGGTACGTCAACCTTGGGGCGAACAGAAACCTCACAGTGACGAAACAGCTCGACGGCAGTTTCTGTCTCATTGAAAGTTCTGGCCGATGACCCGTATTTCGGTCGCCATCTCAGCCATTCTGTCGAGATCAACTGAGAACACCACCCAGCACCTACCCCTGGTGGGAATGTGATTTCCGATCAGACGATCACCGCACACCCAGCCCGATGTGCGTGCCGGTGCCGAGCGTCAGTCGAAGATCGCTGGGGGGGGCCCGTTAGGCCAATATCGGTTAGGGAATGGAGCTTCAATCCGATGCTGGTTATGGGATGCAAGCGGAATTGTTTTGGTTCGCCACGTCCGTTTTCGCGGCGATACGCCGGATTTTTCCAACGCGAATGGGCTATTCCTTCGCGTCGGCCTTATTCGGTTTGCTCGCCGTCCGGTTTCAAGGAGATGAGTTGGACGCGGTTACCGGCCCCACGGGCGAAAATGCGGCAGTCGGGGCTGACGAGGCTCTTATCGAGTGTGTCAGGGATGGGTTCGCTTACTAATTCCTTTCCCGTCTGGGCGTCCCACACCTTCACTAATCGGGGCAGCGATGAGTTTCCGGGGGTGTAGTACCAGAACGAGTTCGAGTCCCAAAACCAGCAGGTGATGTCTGATCACGGCTTCTCGGGACGTTCGCCAAGATATTCGCGTGTGGCTTCGGCAAGCTTAGCACCTACTGCTCGATAACCCTCGGTGGTGCTGTTCGGGCAGTTCCAAATCGTCTCCAAGCACAAGCTGACGGTATGGGGGTTGCCGTTCATGCTCACCCAATTGGCGCTGATCTGCCGCCACAGCGGATGATAATTGGCTCCCGTCACTTTCGGGCGATTGCTCATCGGAATCAGCGGTTTGATCTTGCTGATGCGTCCATAAGCCAGTTCGATGAATCGATCGCGCAGTCCGATCATCGGTTCCTTCAGCAGATCGGACGGCAGGATGTAGAAAAAGGTTGGATCGTCGGGCGATGGATTGTGGAGATCGAGAAAGACATCCATCCGCCCCTCGGCAATCAGGTCACTGACCTTGCGTTGGGCGGCGATGATCTCATTCCAGTGAGGCTGCGGGGACCAGTCGCGATTGTGATCCTGTGGTACGGCGTCCTTGCCGCCGTTCCCGGTCGCTGCGTTGTCCACGTCCATGATCGGGACGATAAAAATCTCCGCGTGCTGCCGCAGCCAAGCCGCGTCCGCATCATCACTCAGCAGCCACTCGACAAAGCCGTGAGCTACCCAACTGGAGCCGCTCTCCCAGGCATGCTGCCGAGCCTGGACCCAGACGCCGAACCGCTGCTCTGTCTTTCGATTGCCTTCCAGAACGTGCAACATTGGTACCGGGCGTTCACCGCGCGACCGACAGAGTTCCTCTGCCTTGGCGAAGGGATGTTTTTCGCTCATCGCACGCACGAACTTCGCAGCATCGCTCGGAGTGTAAGGTGGCCCCCACGCCACGAACACCGACGCCGCCTCCGGCTTGAGCGTGTAGCTCATCAACTCGCCATCCTTCGTCCCCTTCTCGGTGTGCAGCCATGCCTTGCCATCGATCGAAAAAGTGGCTTGAGCGGGCATGGCCCAGGTTGACGCGAGCGGCTTCTGCAGAGGGGAACCCGGCTTATCCACGGTCGCCGTCGAGCCACGCACCTGCAAAGTGATCGTCTCGCCGGGCGTGATCCCATCGATGCGGAAATACCACCAACAAGGCCAGCCTCGCGCGGGATCACCCCCCGGCATGAATTTGATCGTGCGAGTCCCGTTGTCGACCTCTACGCCACTGACCGATGCCCCCTCGAACTGGGAGAGGACTTCCAGAGGCTCTGCGGCAGCGGCAGAACAAAGCGTCAAAGTCAGGAACAGCAGCCAACCCGCCAGCAGCTTCCAAGAGGCCTTCTTCATTTCGTTGGGGACTCCCTAAAAACATTGGTCAGTAAGGATTGTGAACTCGGATTTCACGACGGCCCTCATTTCCCGGTAAAACGAATGGCGAACAAATCCGCGTCGCTCATTTCAAATCGCACGCTTATGGCCTTGCCTGCCTGCGCTCCGACATCATCACCGGCCTTCCATTTCACGGTGCGGCTGATGTGATCGCCCCAGATCGGTTCGCAGTCGTCCAACGCGAAGCCGGGAACAGGTTTGCCGTCGGCAGTCTGCAATTCGACGCGCAGTTGGCCCGCGGCGCTGGTAGCGTAATTGATTTCCAGATGATTGCCGCTGAAAACCAACGGCTTCGTGGTGAACTCGCCGCCCGAGAGCGGTGCGTTGACTGAAACGAATCCGTCGAGTCGGAGCGTATAGCGTCTGCCACCGGTGACAAACATCGACATTTCCGTGTCGCTCGTTTGATGAATGCCGATCGCGGCGTAGTTCGCGCGGTCCGCCCAGCCGTCCTTGCCGATTCCAGGTCGGATGAAGGACTCGGGAAACTCACGCTCGTAACGATCCCCGCCCCGCGTCGTCATAAACAGGATGTCGGTCGCTGCGCCACGTTTGTCCATGAAACGCGTCGGCATGGCGACGTAAATGTGTGGCGCTCGGAAATAGGGCTGCGTGCACGAGGTGTAGATGTGCTCATTGGGAAGATTGGCTGTCATTTCGACAGGCTCGCTCCACTTGAGAAAGTCCTGCGAAGTTGTCCTCGCGATTCCTCGCCAACCTTTGATGAAGCGGCGGAAGTAACAGACGTAACATTGCTCACTCTCGCTCCAGAAAGCGTAGTTCTGCGAGTCGAAGTATTTCCCCCACTCCTCCGGCACGACCGGTTCATCGCGTAATCTTTTCCAATGCACGCCATCGGGCGAAACAAACGCTTTCAGCCCGCCAGGGCCTCGTTTGTCGCGGGTCGAGGTTTGATGTGGCTGGAACGCGATTCCTCCGAGCGCCTTGTATTTCTGGTCCACAGGCACGCCAGGCTTCGTGTCGACGAAGGGTGTGAAGTTGTGATTCACCAGAAACTCATTCATCAAGACGATGTTGCCCTCCGGGAATGACGGATGCTCGAACAGACCGAGCCTGGGGAGTGTCCAGTGAATCGCGTCCTTGCTTTCGGCATACAGCGTCACCTCGCCATCATGATAGGCCTCGATACCGTGCGTCTTCCAAGTCACTTTCGGATCCTTGTCACCACGGTAGTAAAATTGAAACTTGTCGTCGGCCTTCAACACGGTGGCGTAATGACCGTGAGGGCGTGCGTCCTTGACTAGCGGCTCGGCAAGCCGCGGTTCGTGGAGTTTCAGCGTACTGTTCTTGAGTTCGCCGACGAGCAATCGATCCACAAATATCTCGCGCCGCGAGCCGATGGCGATGGGATCATCGGCAGCGTGAAGTGAGGCCATTTGAGCCAGCAACACGGCGGTCAACGCGAGGATAGATTGCTTCATGGACTCGGCTTTCAGACTCGGTGAAAGTTCTGGCACCGCCGGATGTTTGGCGGTAACTCATCAACCAGATATTCGCGTAGGGTGTACCCCCAAGTTTATCGACGGCGATCGACCGGTAATAGCTCCACAATTCTCGCAGGAATTTCGAGAAAAAGGACTTCTCGCTAACGTTGTCTCAAATCGCCACCCCACCAGGTGCCCGCCCCGCGACCTTCAGCAGGTCCGCCTTCACGAAAACGATCTGGTGGTCGCGGTGCCATTCGCTGGGGAAGAAGTTCGTCAGGCGATTTGCCTGGAATCGAACCGGGCAGTCGATGAACCGATTCTGGTCGCTTCGGGTGTAATACCAGAAAGAGTTCGAGTTCCAGAACGAGATGTGAGTTGGGTCTTGGAACGCATCTCGGCCATTGGTGCTGGGGGTTTGCTAGAGCAGCCAACCTTGCGGGGTCAGGCAGCGGTGGATTTCCCGCACCGTGTGAATCGGCTCAACCCGACAATCGCCTTCCCACCCCTCGCCCAGCTAAAGAGTCCCGCAAATCGTGTCACAATAACCTGGGGGTTGTGCTTAGATTCTGGCAGGCCATTCCTTCAGGGGCTTGCTGCCCTCTTCGGCAGAGATCTTATAAATGTCAGGCTGGTTCATTCATGGAACCGGCGTACAATACCCCCTCATCCGTATTGATGTCGAAGGAGGATTGATATGCAGTCGCAACCGAATTTCGGACCGAGGTCGAATCCGCCATCGACAACGCCGGTGCAACTGTCATGGTGGGGTCGTAATTGGAAATGGGTGGTACCTGTCGGATGCTTGACCCCGGTGGTGCTCTGTAGCGGCTTCATCGCGCTCATCGTGTTCTCGGTCATGGGTATGCTCAAATCGTCGGACGTGTACACCGAAGCTGTTGCGGCAGCGAGGGCCAACGACGAAGTCAAAACATTGATCGGGGAGCCGATCTCGGAAGGTGCCATGCCCACCGGCAGCATCAATATCAACGGCTCGACAGGACAGGCGGATCTGTCGATCGCACTATCCGGTCCCAAGGGCTCTGCAACGCTCAATGCCAAGGCGACAAGAGCGGAGGGACAGTGGACATTTTCCAAGCTGGAAGTGGTTCCGAGCGGCAACGGGAAGCGAATTGACCTGCGATCCCAGACTGAATCCGAGAAATAGTTTTTACGCTGCGGTTTTGTGACGAGATGCCGCACTTTTTCGCTAGTTTTCGCCACTCAAGGCATTGAGCGCGCTTAAGAATACAAGCCACCCTTTGTCGCCCCAGCCCACCGTGCGTGTCGCCACCGAGCGTCAAGCAAGAGAGTGGAAAAGTGTTCTGAGCCAGCCGCAGTTCTGCAACTAGAGCCGAGCACAGATTGCTGTCGGTCTCGTGACGAGAATTCATAAACGTTCCAAACAAAGTCGCTGCGACAATTGTCTTAAATCTTCTCATTTCGTGGGCGTGACGAGTTGACCTCCGGAGAGGCCCAAAGAAGAAGCGGACGAACAAAGTGATCCCCTGAGCCGGCATCCGTACGCTGAAGCGTCCAGAAAAGCTCCAGTAGCGTTTGGGAGGCAAGCTGGAATGATGGAGTGACTACAGGACAAGCACGCTGGGCAATTCTCCTCTTGCCGCATCGCTCTCCGATGATCAGTCTGTCGTGAGCCCACCCGTCATGCACCGTTTGGGCATTTTGTCGCAACGAATTGAACTGAGTGTTTATGGAATGTCGTCATGCTCGACGGCGACTTTCAGTCTGGTAGGCTGAAGCCGTCTTGCATTCCTGAAGGTGCTACTCTGTGCCGCCTACAGGGCTTTTCAACTCCCACGATCCGAGAGCTTTTGAATGAGAGCGATACCAGCGAGACGAAGAGTCAGTTGGGTGGTGCTTGCAGCACTCGTTTCGGGCAGCGCATTATTGGACATGCCGTCTTCTGCATGTTCCGCAGAGCCGGCCATCGAGCCGCAAGTGTTGACCAAAGCGTTACATCATCTACGTATCGCCGGACCGCGGGAGTGGAGCGATTTTCCGGAACAGCCGGAAGCAAGCGACCTGGAGCTGAGATTTACCGTCAAGGAGAACGGGGCTGAGGCGGCTCTAGTTCTGCGGCAGCAGGACGTGAAGCAAACCTGGCGGGTGCTGCTAAACGGCGAGAAGCTTGGGAGCCTGATCGCGGACGAAAATGACATGGTCATCGCCTTGAGCGTTCCGGCGGGCCGCCTCAAGGATGGTGAGAACATTCTACGGATTGAACAGGTGCCGGGGAGCAAGGATAGCCTTGATGGCGCTTTCCTGTTTGCGGCCCAGAATCTCATCGACGTTGAAGACGAGACCGAAGTAAGGGACATACGAGGATTCAAAACAGGGCTGTGGAGCCCCCATAGTAATAGGAGTTAAGGAGTGTCCTGACTGTAGTTGCCGTGGCCCAGGGATTCAACGCTGGTGGCGACCGCTTGCCAGGCCTGCCAGCTGCCAATACCTAAAGAGGCCGCACATCAGGCTCCGTGGCGGAAGCCGCAGTGCGAAATCTGTCGCTAAGTCACCATGGGGCAGCTTGCTCGCCTCCAAGTTGCAGGCTGACCTTGACCCACCACGCCGCCGCGCATTTTTGGGCTAGAATCCACCCTTCGCCCCGCGTCCGCCCAAGGAAGGGTGAAAGTGAGGTCCGGCCCGCGCCTGACCCGTTTTCCGCCTTCGAAGGAGTTCGTTATGCCTCCATCGCCCGCCGCCGACCGGAATCTGCTCTTGGGCATCCTGGCCTTGCAGATGGACTTCATCGCGCGCGATCAACTGGTCGCGGCGATGCACGCCTGGATCCTTCAGAAAAGCAAGCCGCTGGGCCAGCTCCTCTTGGAGCAACAGGCTCTCACGTCCGATACGCACGCTTTGCTGGAAGCTCTGGTGCAGAAGCATCTCGCTCTGCATGGCAACGACGTGGAGAAAAGCCTGGCCGCGGTCAGCTCCGTGGGATCGGTCCGCAAGGACCTGGAGAACATCGCCGATCCCGAGGTGCAGGCCAGTCTGGTCAATGTCTCCGCCGCTCGGGCCAGAGACCATGATCCGTATGCCACCGCGTCGATGGGCATCCCGACTTCGGTCGGCACCCGTTTCCACATCCTGCGCCCGCACGCCAAGGGGGGCCTGGGCCAAGTATCCGTGGCCCTCGATCAGGAGCTGCATCGCGAAGTGGCCCTGAAGGAAATCCAGGAACGCCACGCCGACAACCAGGAGAGCCGCTCGCGTTTCATGCTGGAAGCGGAGATCACCGGCGGTTTGGAGCATCCGGGCATCGTGCCGGTGTATGGCTTGGGCACCTATGCGGACGGCCGACCGTTCTATGCGATGCGATTCATCCGCGGCGATAGCCTGCAGGACGCGATCAAGCGCTATCATCATCGCGAGCCGGGAGCGTCAGCGACGGGAGAACGAACGCTGGAATTGCGCAAGCTGCTGGGCCGATTCATCGACGTGTGCCAGGCCATGCAGTACGCCCACGACCGCGGCGTCTTGCATCGCGACCTGAAGCCAGGCAATATCATGCTCGGCAGGTACGGCGAGACGCTGGTGGTCGATTGGGGGTTGGCGAAATCGCTCGACAAACCCGGCGAGCTTGGAGCATCCGCGGCCGGAGCCGACGAACCTCAGTTACGGCCGTGGTCCGCCAGCGGCAGTGCCGAGACTCTGGCGGGCACGGCGGTCGGCACGCCCGCGTTCATGAGCCCGGAACAAGCCGCCGGTCGGCTCGATTTACTCGGCCCCGCCAGCGACGTCTACAGCCTGGGAGCCACCCTTTATGCGTTGCTGACCGGCAAGCCGTCCGTGGAAGGTCACGAGATCGCCGAGGTTTTGGCCAAGGTCCAGCGCGGCGACATTCCCCGCCCCAGGCAGCTTCAACCCGACGTGAATTTGGCGCTGGAAGCGATTTGCGTCAAGGCGATGGCCCTGAAACCAGGGGACCGCTATGCTTCGCCGCGGGCCCTGGCTGACGATCTCGAACGCTGGCTGGGGGATGAACCGGTCCGCGCTTGGCCGGAGCCGATGACCGTGAAGGCCGGCCGCTGGATGCGCCGCCATAAGCCGCTGGTGAGCGGGGTGGCGGCGGCAATCCTGGTCGGCGTGATCGCCTTGAGCGCCGGCGCCATCTGGTATAAGAGCCAGCAAGCCGAGACAGCGCGCCAGCAACTGATCGAGGAGGCGGAGGCATCGCGCAAGCTGGCCCTCTCGGAGGAAAAAGTTCGCCGCGGGCTTGATCAGTCGCGCCAAACGCGCAACGAACTGCATGCGGTCTTGAAGCAACCCGGCGGTGTCCAGGAGCTGTTGAATCAACCCGCCCGCTGGCAAGCCCAGATCAAGTCGGCCCGCGCCGACTGGCAGCGGGCCAGCGATCACGCCGAGGCGGCCGTCGATCCGCAATGGACGAACCAGCTCCAAGAGCAGGACAAGGAGCTCGCTCGCGATCAAGCCGATTTCGAGCTGGCCCAACTCCTGGAGAAGATTCGCCTCGACACGGCCACGCTGGTCGAGGGGAAGTTCGATTATGCCCGAGCCGAGCCGAAGTATCTGGCCGCGTTCGAAACGGCTGGCTTGGCCATCGCGCCCGGCCGGCAGTCGGAAGTGGCCCGGCTGATCCAGCAGTCTCCCATCAAGGACCAGCTCTTGGCGGCACTGGACCATTGGGCCTGGGTGGCGTATCGGAACAATCATCCCGAATTGTCCGGCCAACTTCTTGAGGTGGCGCGCGGCGCCGATTCCAATCCCTGGCGCGATCAAGTCAGGGACATTTCCTTATGGCAAAGAGGGCCAGCGATGGAGAAGTTGGCCGAAGAGGTTCGAGCCGATCGAGAATTCCTGGCTCGATTGTCGCCGCAAATGTTGATTCTGGTTTTCCATGGCCTGCCGGCGAGGAATTCGGAAGAAGCCTGGTTGCGGATGGCCCAGGCCCTCCACCCCGCGGATTTCTGGATTAACTTCTGGCTGGCCCGTATCCTTAGTGACAATGGCAAGGCCGCGGATGCTGTCGGGTTTTTCCGAGTGGCCCTGGCGATCCGGCCGAACAACGCCAACGTGTACAGCAACCTCGGCTTTTCCCTGCGCAAGACGCAGGATCTGCCCGGCGCCATCGACGCCTACCACAGAGCCCTGGCCCTTGATCCGCAATCCGACTCGGCGTGGCGCAACCTCGGTAATGCCCTGTACGACAAGAAGGATTACCCCGCGGCGATCGACGCCTACCGCAAAGCCCTCGCCATCGATCCCAATCGCGTCTTTGCTTGGTACGATCTCGCTTTTGCCCTCCGCGAAAATAAGGACCTGCCCGCGGCAATCGCAGCCCACAACAAAGGCCGGTCCATCGATGCCGACATCGCCACGGCCTGGTCTCATCTCGGTGGTGCCCTCCGGGACCCGAGGCGACTGCACGGCGCCATCGACTCCCTCAAGAAAGCGGCCTTTGGCAGCGATATCAGCCAGGCTGAGACATGGTTCAACCTCGGCAAAGCCTTGCACGATAAGAACGACCTGCCCGGGGCCATCGACGCCTACCAGAAGGCAATCTCCCTCGATTCCAAGGACATCGCCTCCTGGAACAACCTCGGCAACGTCATGTGCGACAAGAACGATCTCCCCGCGGCCATCGACGCCTACAACCACGCACTCGCCATCGATCCCAAATACGCCATTGCCCGCAGTAATCTCGCAAGCGCCGAAAAACTTCTGGCCCTGGAGAAACGCCTGCCCGGCGTGCTGCAGGGAGAAGCCGCCAGTGCCGCGGACCTGCTGGCCCTGGCGGACCTGTGCCAGCGACACCACAAGCGCTACCGCAGCGCCGCGGAGCTGTACGCGAAAGCCTTTGCCGCCGATCCCAGCGCGGCGGTGGAATTGGGGAAGACCCATCGATTCAACGCTGCCCGCGCCGCTGCCCTGGCTGCCGCTGGCAAAGGCACCGAAGCCGACAAGCTGAAGGAAAAGGATCAGACCCGCCTGCGTCAACAAGCGTTCGATTGGCTGCAGGCGGACCTGGCGGTCAGTACGAGGCTGTTGGAGAAGAACCCCGTCCAAGTCCACTTAGACGTGCAGCACTGGCAGCGCGATGCCGCACTTGCCGGCTTGCGCGACGACACGGAACTCGCCAAACTTCCCGCAGAAGAACGAGCCGCCTGGAAGCAGTTTTGGGGCGAGGTGGAAAGTCTTGCCGAGGAGGCTCGCGCGAGGTCAGAATAGAGGACATTCGGGACATTTAGCTAACCGTACCCTGCAGGGCAATTGCATCAAATCGGCGTAAGTATTGCGAGAGAGGAGTGAAAGTCAAACGAGCGGTATTGGATCGCTCGCTAGCCCTTCTCAACACGGAGGAACTCGCGTGGCTCACATCGGCATGGTTGCGATTTGTTCAAGATTTGAAAAACTTACCGATCCACGGATCGAGCGCAGTAAGCAACACAAGTTGATCGACATGGTGACGATTGCCTTGTGCGCGGGAATCTGCGGCGCTGATAGCTGGGTGGATGTGGAGCGATTTGGGAACTCCAAGCTGGAGTGGTTCCGCTCCTTCCTCGATCTTCCCCACGACATACCCTCGCACGATACGTTTGGCCGCGTGTTCGCGGCACTGGACACCGACGAGTTTCTGCTCTGCTTGCAAAACTGGCTGCGGTCGCTGCAGCTGTCGCTGAAAGGTCAAGGCGTGGCGATCGACGGCAAGACGATGCGGGGCGCGTTCGACAAGGCGGCCGGCAAGTCGCCGTTGCACATCGTCAGCGCCTGGGCTAGCGGTCTCCGCATTTCGCTGGGGCAGGTAGCGGTGGACGGCAAATCCAATGAGATCACCGCAGTCCCCAAACTCCTGGAGATGCTAGAACTGTCGGGAGCCATCGTCACCCTCGACGCCATGCACTGCCAAAAGGCGACGCTGGCTGCCATCCGCCGCAAGGGTGCCGATTACCTGGTGCCTGTGAAAGCAAATCAACGCAAGCTGCACGGCCTGCTGTGCGAACTGTTTATGGCCTACGGGGAGAAGAACTATCAGGTGCCCGGGTTACGGCAATTCCGTACCCAAGAACGCAACCGGGGACGCGACGAGGAGCGCATCTGCTACGTCATCGCCGCGCCCCCTGAGCTACGCCGCCATGTCGAGTGGGTGAATGTGCAGAGTGTGGTAATGATCTACCGCTGCCAGCAACGGGACGGCGGATCGCTGGAAGAGGTCTCGTTCTTCATCACCAGCCTGCCGCCCAAAGTGAAAAAAATCGCCGCATTGATCCGCAGCCATTGGGGCATCGAGAACAGCTTGCACTGGGTGCTCGATGTAATTTTTGCCGAGGACGCCTCTCGTCTGCGGAAGGGAAACGGCCCCGAAATCGCCTCCATCTTCCGCAAGCTGGCATTGATGGTGCTGCAACAGGACACTTCCCTAAAAAGCAGCCTCCGAGGCAAGCGACTCCAAGCCGGCTGGAACGAAACCATCCTGGAAGGCATTTTATGCGGCTTTACCGCCACTTAAGATGCGATTGCCCTGCATTGGTGTCCTCCCGCCTCCACTAAAGCCGATTTGTGACGAAAGTTGCAAGTCGGCTTTTTCTTTGTGCTTGCGACAAAAAGGTCGGTGTCCGACAGCCATCTTTATTGACCAGATAAACGAAAATGGTCCGATAGGGCTTGGCGGAGCGCCGATTTACCTGTGATCGTACCCGCCACAGAACCTTCGTCCCGTGACTTTCTTTGTGGCTTGCTGCCTTGGCTACGACACATCGACAAACCGATCTCAAACGCACTCCGCGGGGTGATTATTGGCACAGCCCAATGTTGGCCGGTTCGCTGCCAGGGCCAGGGATGACCGAGAACGTGATAATGTGGGTGGGCATCACACTGACGCTGATTCTTTCGCTCCACGGCAGTTGAATATGCTGGCTCGATTGGCGGCCGGTCGAGCGCTCCGCAAAGCTCCCTGGTAGAGTTCGGCCAATACGATCGAACAGAGAGCAACTTCCGCAGCAGTTCGAGATTGCAATCTCTGCCGAACGACAATGTTTTTGCCGCGAAGGTATTGCACACACACGTTGGTGTCGAGCAAATACATCAATCGAGTTCCGTGGGGCGCGGCAATTCACCCTGCGATTGCCGGAAGAACGACTCATCGGCAATCGAGCCAAAAGTCTTTTCAACGTATCCCTTGGGCCATCCACGTTCATCGAGCGCGACTGGTTTGTTATCGGGGTTCGGCTGGAGAATCACCACCGCGTCAAATTCGGCTTCCGACTCGCCAACGGGAATCGAAAATTGCAGTACCCCGTCTTACCCGGACTTTTGCCTGACGTGAACTGTTTGCATGGCTCAGCCTGCATCCCAACAGATTCGAAGTCGCTAATGAATCGAAGACGACCCCAGCGCTTCCCGACGCATGCGGGCGCGGGCTCGGCTGAGGGTGGGGCCGATGCTGTTTTCGGGGATGCTCATGTGGGCGCTGATTTCGTGGTAGCTCTTCCCCTCCAGATGGTAAAGGCGCACCACCTCGGCCTCTTCGCGGGGCAAGCTGTCCATCAGCTTCTGGACTTCGTCCCGATTGTCAAAACGCTCTTCCGCGGAAACGTGGCCGTTGCCGTTCTTCTGATGGATGCCAGATTCCCCCGGTGCCATCGCCGAGATCTTCCGCTTGAGAAGTTCGCGGACCACCACGCGACGTGAAATCACCGTCAGGTAGGTGGCCAGGCTGCTAGCTCCGCGAAACCTTTTGAGCACGGCAAAGTCATCCGCCAGGATTGCCAGAAAAACTTCCGCGGTGAAATCTTCCCGGTCCGGTTCCGAAATCTGGATGGAGCGGGAATTCCCGGTGTGATTGATAACGTGAATGACCAGACCCACAAAGCGGTCGACGAAATCTTCCCAGGCGCGGGGCTCGCGGTCGAGGCAACGCTTTAATAACTGTTTGTCAATTTCGGATAGAGCCACGATAACACCTCTTGTTCCGCCGGCCCGTGGACGCCAGTCTTGGCGCGGGCATTACGTGCTTGCAAAAGCAAATCACGTTCCGTTAAGTGCGTCTAACCCCCTCTTCGACCTCCTGAATTGTCGCTTTTCGCCCAAAGTCCCTAACTTGCAACATTTTACGTAGGGGAAACTTGCAGGGCAAGCTTAATAACGCTTTTGCCGCCGGCAAGGTTCGCCTAACCGGTGGCCGCTTGACATTCTTTCCGGCGGCTACTACGATTCCCCAATTCTGCCAATGGGCCGGAAGTCGTTTCAGCGTAAGCACTTGTCACCCTAAACCGTAAGGATTGCATTATCTTTCCGGCCGACAAACCTTTCCCTGTCCAAGGATTACTTTCCCGTTGCCAATTTTGCGTTCTGAATATTAATCCCCGCTGCGGCCTCACGGTTTCCCTCCTCCGCAGCCGATTTCGTTAAACTGCTTTTGCTACACACGCCTGTTGTTTTGGAGATTTCCTGTCATGGCTCATATTGTGGTTCAGGCTTGCTTTGGCTGCAAATACACCGACTGTGTGGTGGTTTGCCCCGTGGAGTGCTTCTACGAAGGGGAGCAGATGCTTTACATCCATCCGGATGAATGCATCGACTGCGAAGCCTGCGTTCCGGAATGCCCGGTGGAAGCCATCTTCCACCAGGACAACGTCCCCGAGGACCAGAAGCCCTTCATCGAGCTCAACGCCGAGATGGCCACGCAATGCCCGGTCATCACCGAGAAAAAAGAGCCGCTGGCGGGAAAAGAATAAACGGCGGCGAGCGAATGACGAATTTCCGCATGTGCAATGACGAATCGGCTTCCGCCATTCCTTCGTCATTCGCCATTCGGGTTTCGTCATTGTGCTATTTCGCCTACCTGTCTTTTTTCGCCGCACTCCTCTTGGTCGCCATTGGTTGCGGATCGAAGAACAAGGGAGTCGGCGGAACTCAGGATGCGCTCATCTATGCGCAGTCTGACGATCCCAAAACGCTCGACCCGATCAATACGGACATCGCCGAAGCGGTCCACGTCATTACGAACGTCTTTGATACGCTGGTCACCTACGATGACGTCACCACGGACATCGTCCCTTCGCTCGCCGAATCCTGGAAGGCGAGTGACGACGGCCTCACCTGGACTTTCAAGCTCCGCCCAAGTGTCCAGTTCCATGACGGCACTGCTTGCAACGCGGCGGCGGTGAAGTTGACGTTTGATCGGCTGCTGGTGCCGCTGGCGGAAATGCCGGAAAAGAATTCCAAGCAGCAGGGCTTGCTGGCGAGTCCCCATGTTTATGATGCCGCTCGTCCTTACCAGTCCGCGTACAACATGATTGAGGCGGTCGAGACGCCCGACGATTTAACGGTTGTCTTCAAGCTCAAGCATCCCAGCGCCATTTTCCTGAACAACCTGGCGATGTTCCCCGCGAGCATCGCCAGCCCTGCGGGCCTGGAAGAATTCGGCCGCAACTTTGCCGAGCATCCCGTCGGTACCGGCCCGTTCAAGTTCGTCAAATGGAGCCGTGGCCAGCAGTTGGTGCTGGAACGGTTCGACGGCCATTGGCGCGGCCCGGCCAAAATCAAAACGCTCATCGTTGTCCCCGTGCAGGAAAACGCCACCCGAATGCAGAGACTGGAGCGGGGGGAAATTCACATTGCTGAAGGGTTGTCGCCAGCCGAACTCGATGTCCTTTCTAAGAACGACAAGCTCGTCGTGCAAAGCCACGAGGCGATGAACGTTGCCTATCTCACGATGAACGTCGAGAAGTCGCCGCTGGGAAACAAGAAAGTCCGCGAGGCCATTGCCCTCGCCATCGACAAGCCGGCTCTCTTGCAAGTTGGCTATGGAGGAAACGCCAAGGTCGGCGTCAGCATGGTCCCGCCGACGATGTGGGGGCATGACACAGCGCTCCAGGATCGCCCGTTCGATTTGGCAAAGGCCAAAACGCTGTTGGAAGCAGCCGCTCAGGAAGAAGGACTCAAACTCCCCATCAAGCTTGAACTCTCCGTGATGAACCAGGCCCGCATCTATCTGCAACAGCCGTTGCCGATGGCCAAGTTCCTCAAGGACTCGCTCGCCCCGATTGGCATTGAACTCACCATCCGCGGCCGCGACGTCAGCGAGCATTTTCGGGCACTGATGGCGGGGGAGCATCAACTGGGGCTCGCCGGCTGGAACAGCGATAACAATGACCCTGATAATTTCCTCTATTCGCTTGTCGACCAGGACAACATCAGCGACGCCGGCAACAACCTCAGCCGCTTCCGAAGCGACAAGCTGCACGCTCTCCTCATCGCCGGCCAAAAAGAAATGGACAATGAGAAGCGGCTGAAGATTTACAGCGATGCCCAGCGGCTCATTCTGGACGAAGTCCCCGTCGTCCCGCTCGCTCATACGCAAATCCGCACGGCCCATGTGAAGGGTCTAGTCGGCTTTCAACTGCATACCACGGCTTTAGTTCGCTTCCGCCATGCCCACTTTGAGGCGGCGCAGTGACCGGGTACCTGCTCCGCCGTCTTGGCCACGCTCTGGCGACCATTTTTGTCGCCGTCACGCTCGTTTTTCTCGCCATGCGGGCCCTCCCCGGCAACCCGCTTCTGGCCCGCTTCGGCCAGCATCCCGACCAGAAGCAAATGGAGTGGCTCGAAAAGCAGTATGGCTGGGACC
>CAYUJE010000055.1:0-12041 GCA_964444865.1 uncultured Pirellulaceae bacterium
CCGCAGTAGCATCAGGCAGCTAGCAAACTTTTACAGCCCCGAAGGTACGCTATCTCATGGGAAAGGCGTTTGAGATTCACAACGACTTAGGTCCTCATTTGGATGAAGTAGTCTATAAGAACGAGTTGGCCTTTCGCTTGGCCCAGGATGGCATTTCGGGAATTCGAGAATTTCCCGTTGACTTGATTTTCTCGACATTCTTAAAAACCGTATTTATCGACTTGTTAGTGGATGGTAGTACGGTGTACGAAATCAAGACTGCCAACAGCTTTGCGACCGCCCATCGCTCACAAACAATCAATTATTTGTTTGCAACAGGCACGAAGCACGGAAAACTGGTCAACTTTCGCGGTCCCAAGGTCGAAGGCGAATTTGTTTCAACGACGCTCGATCACGATGCACGATGTTCCTTTGAAGTATTGGACATTGACTGGCAAGGCGACGATCCTGAGAGCAATACCTGGCGATCTATCTTGGTTTCACTCATTCGCGATTGGGGTGCATTTCTCACTTTGGGATGGTATCGCGAAGCCTTGATGCACCTTCTGGGAGGACTATCGCGGACTGAGACTCAGATTGATCTGTCGCTTCAGGGACGGCCCATTGGATCACAAGCAGTAAGGCTCCTCACGCCTGACACAATGTGGACTTTGACGGCAACAAAGAACTACGCGTTGATGAAACAACATCTGGTTCGTTTTATGGAAGTGACTCGCCTGGCCCGCATCCAATGGGCGAATCTTCACAACCATCGGCTGCAGTTCAGGACATTCGTCCGTTAGTCTTTTTCTATTATTCTGCCCAACATTATTCTGCCAATTCCCGACCATGCGTAATCTCAAAACCACTTCCCTCCTCTTCGAACTTTCCAAGCCTGGACGTCGAGCGGCGACGCTGCCGGCGTGCGATGTGCCGGTGCAGGATGTTGGGGCGTTGCTGCCGAAGGAAGCGTTGGCGGAGAAGTTGCCGCCACTGCCTGAGGTTGCGGAGCCGGAAGTGGTGCGGCATTTCACCAACCTCTCGACGCTCAACATGTCGGTGGATACCCACTTCTATCCGCTCGGTTCCTGCACGATGAAGTACAACAGCAAACGGAACGAGCGGATGGCTGCTCTCCCCGGCATCGCGGATTTGCATCCGCATCAGCCGGAAGATTCCATTCAGGGAATGTTGGAATTGCTTTATGACCTGCAGCAGATGCTGGGGGAAATCTCGGGCCTGCCGGCGGTTTCCTTGCAACCGGCTGCCGGGGCGCATGGGGAATTGGCAGCGCTGATGGTTGCCGCGGCATACTTTCGAGGCAAAAAACTCTCCCGCACCAAAGTGCTTGCCCCCGACAGCGCCCACGGCACGAACCCGGCCAGTGCGAGAATGGCCGGCTTTGATTTCGTTACTGTCCGGAGCAACTCTGCTGGTTTTGTGGACATGGAGGACTTCAAGGCCAAGCTGGACGATCAGATCGCCGTCTTCATGATCACTAACCCCAGCACGCTGGGGATTTTTGACAAGCAGGTCTCGCAGATTGCCGAACTGGTGCATGAGCGAGGGGGGCTGATCTATCTCGATGGTGCGAATATGAACGCCATTCTTGGCATCACGCGGCCAGGAGACTTTGGCGCGGACATGATGCACTACAACCCGCACAAGACCTTCAGCGGGCCGCACGGCGGTGGCGGTCCCGGCGCGGGACCGATTTGCGTCACGGAGAAGCTGGGGCCCTATTTGCCATCGCCGATCGTCGAAAAGGTCGAGAACAAATTTCGTCTCGCCTATGATCGGCCCCAATCCATCGGCCGCGTCCGGAGCTTTTTCGGCAACGTCGGCGTGCTGGTGCGTGCCTGGTGTTACATTCGGACGCACGGGCCGGACGGGCTCAAGGCCGTTGCCGAAAATGCGGTCCTTAACGCCAACTATCTGCTCAGCCGCGTGAAGCACATTCTGCCGGTGCCGCAGGGAGACCGGTGCATGCATGAGTTTGTCGCCAGTGCGGCGTCGCTCAAGAAGAAAACCGGCGTCTCCGCCATGGATCTGGCCAAGAGGCTATTGGACTACGGCTTTCACGCGCCGACCGTTTATTTCCCACTGACGGTGCCCGAAGCGATGATGATCGAGCCGACAGAGACGGAGAGCAAAGAGACGATGGATGCTTTCGCAGAGATTCTGTTCCGGATCACCGAGGAGTCGCCGGAACTTTTGCACGAAGCCCCGCACAGCACCATCATCAGCCGACCCGACGAAGTCCGGGCGGCGCGGCAGCCGATGATGCGCTGGAAGGAAGGGGCGTCCCAGTAGTTCACGATATTAACTATGTCCACGGCGCGGCTGATTATCGATAAGCACAGCGGCCCCATGAACATGGCGGTTGACGAGGCGTTGCTGCTATCCGCCCCACGCTCCGGCCCCACGCTCCGCTTCTATCAATGGCAGGAGCCAACGCTCTCGCTCGGCTATTTTCAGAACGTCGCGGAACGGAGTAAGCACCAGGCGAGCGCAAACTGCCCGATTGTGCGGCGCTCCACGGGCGGGGGGGCCATCCTCCACGATCAGGAATTGACTTATAGCTTTGTGCTGCCGGTAAATTCGCAGGACAAAGCCGTCGCTCAGCCGCTTTACTATGCCTTTCACGAAACATTGGTTTTGGCGTTCGAGCAATTCGGTATCCAGTCAAACCTCTTTCCGGACGAACCCCTAGCGCAAATTGGCGAAAGGGAGCCGTTTCTCTGCTTCCAGCGGCGCGCGGTGGGAGATGTGATTCTGGGGGGGGAGAAGATATGCGGCAGCGCCCAGCGTCGGCAGAAAGAGGCGCTTTTACAGCATGGCAGCGTCTTGTTCCAGCGAAGCATCTTTGCTCCCGAATTGGGGGGTGTTGTGGACTTGTCGGTAAGCGATGTGGATTTTGAGCGGTTGGTCGGGGCTTGGGTTCCCTTGTTGGAAGAGCGATTGAGATTGCGATTTAGTTATGAAATCTTGAGTCCTGAGGAGGGTTCCGTAGCCGAGCGTTTGGCCGAAGATCGATTCGGTACCGACTCCTGGTCGCTTCGTCGCTGAGGGGAGTGCAACGGTTAGGCGGAAGAGTAGTGGCGGCTTTTGAAAACGCACTAATTCCCCAGAAATCCCCCGTTTATACGGTTGCAAATGGGGTCTCATTATGGCGATAATAGGTAATGGGTTGAGGCAGCAGCGAGCTTAGTTGATGATGAAAATTAACGGGTAATAAGTCACGCTTCGTTTTGGCGCTCGTGCTGCTCTTCGGCCTTTTATAATAGCCGTGTTCGGTTGACCAGCTTCGCCCAAAATCGCAACAAGTTAGTTCCTATCCGCAATCATTAATTTCGTAGTGTCAGGCAAATCTGCCTGATTCGAGATTTGCGAAGGAAAGGCGAAATATGCAGGTCCGTCTCAAAGTCTTACAGGGATCGAAGACTGGTAAGGAAATAAAACTTCCCACGCCACAGTGCTTGGTAGGCCGCAGCGAAGAGTGTCATTTGCGCCCGCAGACCGACGCCATTAGCCGGCGTCACTGCTTGATCATGACTACCGAAAATGAGGTGGTGGTGCGGGATTTGAAAAGCCGCAACGGCACTTTCGTGAACGGCGAAAAAGTGACTGAGGAAGCTGTGTTGCTTTCCGGCGACAAGCTTCAGATCGGCCCGCTTACTTTTGAAGTGATCGTGGAAACTGCAAAGGCGAAGCGGCCCAAGGTTCAGGGCATTAAGGATGTGGCGGCTCGTACTGCCGAAGGGGGAGAGTCGAATCTGACAACCGAGCTCGATAATATCGGCCAGTGGCTGTCGGAAGCCGACGTCGAAGAGGAAGCCAAGCGGCAGAGCGATCCTGAGACGCGCCAGTTCCGGCTGGATGATACGTCCGCTCCCACGGACGGGGAGGCCGTTCCCGTGACGGCAGAAGGCGAAACCAAAACGATCGATGCCCCAAAGAAGCCCGAAAAGAAAGGGCCGGGCAAGCTCCCGCCAAGACCAACCGCAGCGGCCAAAGATTCCAAAGAAGCCGCTTCGGATATGCTTAAGAAGTTCTTCAATCGGCGGTAACTGACAGCCAGCAGCATCACATTGTCTGGAAAGCCCGCATCCATTGCGGGCTTTTTTGTTCGAATTCACCGGATTCGGCAATATTCTGCCGTTACAATGGAATAACTGCGACAGGAATAATTCCCTTCTAAGGCAAACTGTGTGAAACCGTTCGGCATCGGGCAAGGTATTTTCTCAGGACAACGGCATGATGAACACCGATACGGCTGACGAACTTCGGCCGCTCATCCGCCGCTGCCTGACCGGCGACCAAGGGGCCATGTTGGCCCTGGTGGAACGGTTCCGCGGCCAGGTTTTCGGCCTTTGCTACCGCATGCTGGGGCAACGGCAGGATGCCGAGGATGTGGCCCAGGAGACGTTTGTCCGGGTGCTTAAGAACCTTCACCGCTGGGACGCGGCGCGAGATTTTGAGCCGTGGCTATTGGCGATTGCGGGCAACCGCTGCCGGACGGCGCTTTCCACCCGCAAGCGTCGTCCCGCCGCGGAGATTCTGCCGGAACAGGTTTCCGACGGCTTGCCCGATATTCAAGCCGCTAAAAACCTAGCGGAAGAAGTAACGCTGGCCTTGACGGGAATTCGAGATGATTACAGGCAAGCCTTTGTTTTGTTTCATGAGCAGGAACTAAGTTATGGTGAAATAGCGGAATCAATGGACGTTCCGCTGGGAACGGTCAAGACGTGGGTCCACAGGGCTCGGCGGGAATTAATTGACCAGTTACAGAGACGTGGAGTGGTGGTGCAACGAGGTTCCGCCATCGAGGAGCAGCAACATGCAGTGCCGCGAATTTGAAGACCGAATGAACGACGTGCTCGACCAGCGGCTTGCGCCGGAGCGAGATAGTCTGCTCATGCGCCATGCGGGCGATTGCGCTGCCTGTCGCCGGTTGCTCGATGGCCAGACGGCTTTGTTTTTGGGTCTGGGACTTTGTGAAACTCCGTCACTCTCCGGTCACTTCGCGTCCGCCGTTCTGGTTCAAGCGGAGGTGATTCCCGTGGCCACCCTGGCCGATGGAAACTCTCGCCGGAACTGGAAGATCCAAGGAACCGTTGCTGCGATTGCCTCTTTGGCGGCAGTTGTTTTAGTGGCTGTTTTCATTGGATTGTCGCGGCAGCAGGAGCCAATACGACCGGTCGCTAAGACGCCCGAGCAGCCCGTTCTGCCGAATACCGCGAAGGTCACCAAAGTCCCGCTGCTTAAGGAGGCTCCAGCCCAGGAGGTTGCCAAGGCAGCCTCGGAAGTTCGGCCGGAGCCCTCAGCTCTTGCGAAGCAGGAGTACCAGGAATATCGCGAGATGTTGAACAACTTTGGTGCGCAGTTGCCTATTGCGGTCGAAAAGATCGATGAAGTCCAGCAGGCCACGCCGGCCATCCGTCCGCTACGAGCCTCGTTCTCGATGGCCATCGGCACGCTGCAGCGGACCATTCCCAATCGCACCAGGCGAGACAGTCGGCCCGCCAAGAACGACAGCGGGTTCTACGCTTCCCAGTTGCTCGTTGTGGTTTAACGCAGGCTGGGGGATGGTAGTCTTCCTCTCAATTCCCCTCTAACCCGTGCAGTCGGCACACGTTGCCCCACGGGACTCCCTTACGCCTGTCATCTTTGCGCCAGCGGTCATATCCGCAAAAGCCGTAAAAACTCGCGCATCCGCACATTTTACCCTGGCGGTATATCTTCGCGCGGCGGTGAACCGATTCAGGTAAGCATCGCCGGTGTCCTCTTTCCGTAGCAACCAAGTCAGGGTGAAATCCGTGGCCAAATCGAAAAAAGAAGAACTGATCATCGACCGTCGTGGTGAACGAGAAGACCGCCGCAAGGAAAGCCAGCCGATTCCCCAGGAACGCCGGGCCAAGGTTCAACGGCGGCGGCAGATTGATCCGACCACCTGCGAACGCGAATACTCCGACGACGAAATCCAATTCATGCACGCTTTGGACGCTTACAAGCGGACCAGCGGCCGGATGTTCCCCACTTGCAGCGAAATTCTGGAGGTCATCCGGGCCTTGGGGTACGTCCGAGTCACCCCCGTCGCGCCTCAGGCAGAGTCCGCGGCTCAATTGGCGGAGACTGCCATCGGCACGACCGCTTCCTAACGCCTACCCACCGTTCATTCCTCTCTGACCCACAGCCAGGAACCGAGGACGGGTCGCTTCGCAGCGACTCGTCCTTTTTTCGATTTTAGGCGTCGTTTTGCCCTTGCCGCGGCATCCGCTCCCCTCTATTCTTCGAGGCGATTCGTGAAGGAATGCGCGCCGGTGAGCTTGCGCCGGCAGGGGAGTTTTCCGCCGCCGTGGTTATGCCGTCATTTCGATTTCTGTTGCTCACCTTCTGCCTGCCCGCTCTCGCCGGCTGTGGGATGATTGCGCAGAACCGCAATGCCGCCGGCATCCGCTACTACAACAAAGGGCAACTGGCGGTCGCCCAGTCCAAATTTGAGGCTGCCAAGCAGGCCAACCCGCAGAATGCCGATTCCTATTACAACCTGGGGGCGGTCGCTCATTTGCAGGGCTTTCAGACACGCAACAACGCTCAACTGGCCCAGGCGGAGACCCTCTATCGGCAATGTTTGTCAATCAACCCTAATCATGTCGACTGCCACCGCGGCCTGGCCGTGTTGCTGGCCCAAACACAACGGGTGGATCAAGCTTTTGAAGTCACCAAAAACTGGTGCGTGACGAGTCCCCAGTCAGCGGACGCCCGCGTGGAACTCGCCCGGCTTTACGAAGAATACGGTGACTTGCGAACCGCCGAACTCCAACTTCAGCAAGCCCTGCAACTTGATTTGAACAATCCCCGCGTCCACGCCTCCCTGGGAAGCGTGAAGGAAAAAATGGGTGACCTGCCACAGGCCCTCGCCAACTATCAGCGTTCCTACACGCTCAACACCTTCCAGCCGGGCGTCCCCGAACGGATCGCCGCGCTCCAGCAAAGGGTCAACTCGGCCCCCGCTACCAATCTCGCGCCGACCGGCACCGGCACGCTCCGCAGCGCGGGAGCAGCGGGCGTTGCGAATCGGAATTACTAACCCTCTCTCCCCTTGAGAGAGGGCCGGGCTAAGGTGTTAACGAACGTTACTTCTTCCGCGTGTACTCAATCTTCATCATCTCCGTCTCCGCCTTGTCTTCACCAATCATGTACATCGTGAAGGTATGGTGGTCCTTGTCCTTGAAGACAGACTTGGTCTTGAACTTGGCCGGTTTGCCATCGGGACCAGGATAGTCGGCGAGCATCGTCAGGGTCTTCGTTCGTTCATCATAGGTCCCTTCAAAAATCATCGGCGTGGTTCCCATCGAATCGACCCACACGCCGGTGTACTTCTTCTTCGTCTGGTCATAGCCGTCGATGCCCCGTCCCTCGAATTTTCCCCCCAGAAACGTTCCATCGAATTTGCTGGAAAGCCACAGTCCGCCGCACTCCATTTTGTAGACGTGCGTCCCCGTGCTGGCGGGAGCCTCCTTGGGCGTACCGGGCATTGTCATCACGGCGTCCCACGTCCCCTCCATCTGCTTGAGAATGTCGTGCTCGGGGCCCGGCTTGGGGGGCTCTTGAGCCAGTGCAAAAGTAGCGATGATGGTCGAAGCAAAAATCGCAGCGAGACAGAATACACGTTTCATGGCAGCACCTCCGAATGGAATAGGGATTGGCCGAATTGGCGGCTTCAATTTATCGCTTTATGAACAAAAGTCAAGCATCCCCTTTTGCGCCCGCATTCGCTCCACTCCCTACCGGAAATTTCCCCTTCCCCCTACAATCAAACTTTCGCCGAACCTTCAAGATGCGGCGATTGTCCCCGTAGGACGGCCTTCCCAGGCCGTCCTAAAAATGGACGGGCTAGGAAGCCCGTCCTGCGAAAATTCTCTTGCCCCCTGCCTCAGCATGCCCGCGACCATCGCCCCCACCGACCGCGTCTTCAATTTCTCCCCCGGCCCAGCCGTGTTGCCCCTTTCGGTGCTGCAGCAAGCCCAGCGGGAACTGGTTTGTCTCCCCGGGTATGGCATGAGCGTGCTGGAAATGAGCCATCGGGCCCCCGGCTTTCTCGATATCCTTGCTTCGGCCAAGTCGCTCCTCAAAGAGCTCCTCGCCATCCCGGACAATTACCAGATTGTCTTTTTGCAGGGTGGCTCCCGCCTGCAGTTTTCGATGGTTCCCATGAACCTGCTGCGCGGCCAAAGCGAAGCTGCTGATTACGTGGTTACTGGCTCGTGGAGCAAGTACGCCATCGAGGAAGCCAAGCGAGAGGGGAAAGTCAACCTCGCTTGGGATGGCAAAGCCACGAACTACGACCATTTGCCAAAGCAAAGCGAACTCAAGCTCACCCCCAATGCCGCCTACGTCTACACTTGTTCGAACGAAACCATCCAAGGGGTGCAGTTTTCCGGCGAACCCGACACCGGCAGCGTTCCGCTCGTCTGCGACTGCTCCTCCGATTTTCTCCATCGGCCGCTCCCCATCAGCAAGTACGGCCTGATTTACGCCTGTGCCCAGAAGAACGCCGGCCCGGCGGGCGTCACCGCGGTCATCATCCGGGACGACCTCCTCATGCGCAGCCCGGAAAATCTCCCCGGCTATCTTAATTACAACAGCCATGTCAAAGAGGACTCCCTCTACAACACGCCGCCGACCTTCGCCATCTACCTGATGAACCTGGTCCTGCAGTGGCTCAAGAACGACATCGGCGGCCTCGCCAAGATGCATGCCCAGAACCAGGCAAAGGCGAAAATCCTCTACGACCTCATCGACGGGAGCGGCGGCTTCTACAAAGGCCACGCCCAACCCGCCGACCGCTCGCTGATGAACGTCACTTTTCGCCTGCCGACCGAAGCCCTCGAAAAGGAATTCTGCAAGCTCGGCGAAGACCGCGGCCTCGACGGCCTCAAAGGCCACCGCAGCGTCGGCGGCATCCGCGCCAGCATCTACAACGCCATGCCGGTCACTGGAGTGGAAGCACTGGCGGAGTTTATGAAGGAGTTCAAGCAGAAGAGGGGCTAGGGACTGGGGACTAGGGGCTGGGGGGTCGAAATCTCCGGTTCCGAATTGCTCCCACAAAAATCATCGCACGTTCCCGTCTGCCCCAGCCCCCAATCCCTAGCCCCCAGCCCCCTCTTATGCCCCGCATCCTCATCCTCGACCCCATCGCCAAAGAAGGTCTCGCCCTCCTCGCTGCCGCTCCCGGCATCGAGTACGAAGTCCGCACCGGTCTCAAGGGAGACGCTCTCAAATCGGCCCTCGCCGAGTTCGACGGGGCCATCTGCCGCAGTGGCGTGACGATCACCGGCGAGTCGCTGGCGGGGAACCATCGCCTGCGGGCCATCGCCCGGGCCGGCGTCGGGACCGACAACATCGATAAGGAAGTGGCCACCCGCCAAGGCATCGTCGTGATGAACACGCCGACCGGCAACACGCTCAGCACGGCGGAGCACACCTTCGCCCTCCTCCTCGCCCTCTCCCGCTCGGTCGCCCCCGCCTACCACAGCCTCCTCGCCGGCAAGTGGGACCGCAAATCGTACATGGGGACGCAGCTCGCCGACAAAACGCTCGGCATCGTCGGCCTCGGCCGCATCGGGCAGGAAGTCGCCAAGCGGGCCATCGCCTTCCAGATGCGGGTTTTGGGCTTCGATCCGTTCCTCTCCACCGAGCAGGCGGCCAAGCTCGGCATCCAGCGGGTGGAAAAAGTGCGGGACATGCTGCCGCACGTTGACTACCTTACCGTCCACACGCCGCTCACGCCGGAAACCACCGACCTCATCGGCCTCCCGGAACTCGACATCGTGAAGCCCGGCATCCGCCTCATCAACTGCGCCCGCGGCGGCATCTACAACGAGGCGGCCCTGGTCGAAGGGCTCAAGAGCGGCAAAATCGGCGGCGTCGCCCTGGATGTGTTTGTCGAAGAGCCCTGCACCAAGAGCCCGCTCTTCGGCTTGCCCAACGTCGTTTGCACACCCCACCTCGGAGCCAGCACCGAAGAGGCTCAGACCCAGGTCGCCATCGAGGCGGTGCAGCTTCTCGTCAACTTTTTCACCACGGGGGAAGTCCGCCACGCCGTCAATATGGCCGCGGTCGATCCCAAAACGCTGCAAGCGATGAAGGGATATCTCGATCTCGCCTGGCGTCTGGGGCTCCTCGCCAGCCAGTGGCAAACCTCGGGGGCTTCCGCCTGCCACATCACGTTCCGTGGCGAAGTGACCAGCAAAAACACCAAGCTCCTCACAGCCGCCTTCTGCGCCGGCCTGCTGGAGCGGGCTTTGGAAGAAGAGGTCAACGTCGTCAATGCGGAAGTCCTCCTCCGCGAGCGGGGCATCCAGCTCACCGAGGAATCCCGCAGCGACATGGGGGCCTTCACCTCCTCCATCACGGCTGAAGTTACCTCGGACGGCAAACCGTTCGCCGTCGCGGGGACCCTGTTTGGCAATAACATGCCCCGTCTGATCCGCATGGGTGATTTTCGGCTGGAAGCCTATTTGGACGGCATCATGCTGGTCTTCACCCACAACGACGTTCCCGGCATCATCGGCGCGGTCGGCACCATCTTTGGCAGCCACAAAGTCAACATCGCCCAGATGTCCGTCGGCCGCACCACCCCCGGCGGCCCCGCCATCGGCATCCTCAACCTCGACGGCCACCCCGCGAAAGTTGCCGTGGACGAAGTCCAAAACCACAAAGACATTTCCAGCGTCCGCATTCTGGAATTGCCCGCGGCGGGGGAGATGCCGACGTGGCTGAGGTGGTAGAGGCTGATTTGGTTAGAATGTCGAGAGCGGTATAGTCGGTAGATCACCGCCAAAGATTTGGACGAGTTCATATTATGATCAGTCCTCCCCAAACCTGGTCGGCCGTAGACCCCTGCTTGAGTACATCGCGCTTGCAGAACGACAGTCTTGCAAGTGACGTTTACGAAATGGTTTGCCGCACAGACTTCTCAAAGCCCGGCTTTTGCCTTGTCAAAGTGATTGATTGCCCAGATTCCACGGCATTTCGCCAGGCCATGGTGGATCTGAAAGTCGCTCTGGGAGAAATCCACACATCGAAAACAGGGAAATCGCTGATCTATCTGTCGGCAGCACGGTTTGATCAGCAAACCTCAACCAAACCGCATTTGGACGGCGGTCCTGATGAATGCTTTCTGATGCTCGGGTACGAACCCTCTACGGTGGGCTCCGAGGTAGAGATTACCGACTACGCCAGGTGTGCCCACGAGCTAAGACTTACGCCCAAAGAATTCATGGCCCGGCACAATCCGATGTTTCGCTCGGGGTTCGAGCTACTCCGGCCCTATGCGACCAGAATTCCTTGTTTCGCGAACGACGACTTTCAAATCATCTGCATCAACAACAGTTCCGCGCCACTCGATCCGGGCGGCGGTCGTTGGCAGGGCACTTTGCACACCGCGAAGATTCTTTCTCCAGACGAGTCGGCGCGGCGAATTATCAACTCCACGATGATTGCCCGAGCACCTTGTGGAGAGACCGATGCAATCTCCCAGCAGGACATTCGAGACTTTGTCACAAGCTCCGTCGTTCACCGTAAGGGCTACGACAAGGCTCACTTGGAAGATGATCAATAGCGGCCCACTGTGTCGCTGAGTGTATCCTGCGGCATGCCTTTCCTTCGCTTGCGCGTCAGGGAGTATCTTCTGGCGGAGTTTACGGGTTCCTCTTCTCTGCCCCGCGCTCGGAAATCAGAGAAGAGGAACCCGTAGTTCCTGCGGAAAGTCGAGAGACCACGAAGACACCAAGACACGAAGGAAAGGGCAAAACTGGCTTCCTCCGCTTCTTCGTCCCCTCCCTAGTCTTCGTGGTTTCCGGTCCTAATCCACGAAGGGGAATCCCGCGGCTGAAAGACACCAGCCTGACGCGCCAGCGAAGGGCAGGATAGCTATCTTGTGCAGCGACGTCGTCTGGTTGCGCTGGATCGACGGCGGTGAGGCGTGAGGCGGGGAATTCCTGGGCACTCGAGATTTCTCTGGATGGATGCCTGCCCTTCGCTTGCGCGTCAGG
>CAYUJE010000055.1:12141-24611 GCA_964444865.1 uncultured Pirellulaceae bacterium
TGGGCAATCGAGATTTCTCTGGATGGATGCCTGCCCTTCGCTTGCGCGTCAGGCTATTGTCGGTCCGGTTATCACGGACAGCAGCCGCAAAGACACCAGCCTGACGCGCAAGCGAAGGGAACGCTGGCAATCTTGTGGAACGGCCCTTGTCTGGTTGCGCTGGATCGACGGCGGTGAGGCGTGAGGCGGGGATTCCCTGGGCAATCGAGATTTCTCTGGATGGATGCCTGCCCTTCGCTTGCGCGTCAGGCTGCTGTCTTTTTGTCTGGCTGGTGTCAAACGACAAATCAGTCACTGGCCATCGACGACATATTCCACTGCGCGGGCGAGGCCGTCGAGGTCATTAATCGGCTGTTTGCTTCCGCGCTGTGTCCACCAGTTTTGCCGCGCCCGTTCGCTGGGAGATTCTGTTTTCTGGTGCTCTTTGAGTCGCCGTGTGCACCAGGCCTTCAGTTGGTCCATGATGTCATCGGGATGGCGGTCGGCGGTGATGACCGCGTGGACGTGGTTCGTGCGGCAGTTCACCGCATGCAAATGCCACCTGCGGATTTCGCAGTGCTTGCGAATGACGGATTCGACGAGTTCACGCTGTTCGCTCGTTAGCACGATTGCGTCTTCCGTCATCCGCATCACGGCCTGCCGCTGCCGCTCGATGTCCGCCTCACGAAAATCCGCCCGTTTCTCGACCCAACCGCGGTCATCGCCCGGGAGCCACGTGCCGTACGTCGTCCAGGTCAGCAAATATGCCAGCGGGTCATCCCCGTGCGGAATTCGACCGATGGTTTCGTGGCGACGCATGGAAATCAGTTTATCTCGACGATTCACGCATGGCAGCAGCCTGTCGCGCCAGCGAAGGGCAATCGCTAGAACACTCATTGCCTATCGACAACGACTATTTTGCAAATTCTTGCCTGGGGCCGCTTGACAGTGCCAATAGAACGTCTGTATACTTCACAAAAGAACAAAATGTTTGGCAGCTTCAGTGACGAGGAGTGCGCGCCATGAGCAATCAAGAGCTGGTTGAAAATGAAGGACTGGTGACCACGCAAAATGTCCCAGGAGTGAAAACTGGCACTGATGAAACGGCCCGGAAGGCCTGGGGTACAACTCCTTTGCCGGCAATGGGATGCGACTTTAGGACCTCCGAATACTTCACCAAAAACCACGATTTTGCGCCCCGCCGCCCGCTGACAAAAACTCGGCGCAAATCGCGAGGCCAGCCCCCCAAGCTGGATGCCAGGCGAAGAAAATTCGTGGCGAGCATGGTGTCCCTCGGGTTCTCGCTCCGCCAGATCGCCCGGGATTTGAGGATCGACCACAGCACCATCACTCGAGCCGCGCGGCGCGACGGGGAATTCGCCGCCGCGCTCGCGAGGGCCAAGGAAGAGAGGAGCCTGCACCCGCAACTCGGTTTCCGGGGGTGGCGCGCCGCGCTCGACGTAATCCAGCGCATCGAGTCAACTCGGAGAAGATGATTGCCAGGCTTCAGGAGGGAACTCAGGAATTGAAATCATATATCGGCGGCTATTGATGCGTGGTATGATTGGAAAGGTGGAATGAGGCCCGCAGGAGATGGTGCCATGTTTCGAATTTTGGGAAACGGATACGACCGCAACTGCCAGGGAGTGAGCCGGCGAGAGTTCCTTCGCGTGGGGAGCCTCGGGGCTGGTGCGCTCGCACTGCCGCAGCTTTTGGCGGCAAGTGCCGAAGCGGGGGCGGGGCGGGGTTATCTACGGGGGAAGTCGGTCGTGCTGCTCTTCCTGAGCGGGGGGCCGCCGCATATCGAGTTCTTTGATCCCAAGCTGACGGCTCCGTCGGAGATTCACAGCATCACCGGCGAAGTGCCGACGAAAATTCCAGGCGTTACGTTCGGGGGGACTTTTGGGAAATTGGCCGCTCTGACCGACAAGTTGTCGGTGGTCCGGTCCTACGGCTCGAAAAATGGCGGGCACAGTTATGAGACTGTGACCACGGGGGGAAACTCGACGAAAGCCGCGCTCTCCGCGATTTACTCGCGCATCGCGGGAACGAACAATATCCGCAACGGGATGCCCAACAACATCCTGGTGAAGCCGGAGGCGGTGCAGGATGGGTTGAAGCTGGACGGAAACTTTGAGACCGGGGCACTGCCGACGCTGACGACGCCGGGGACGCTCGGCAAGACCTACGACGCCTTCGATCCCAGTGGCGGTGGACCGCTGAAGGCCGACATGCAACTCGGCATCCAGGCGGACCGGCTCGATGACCGCCGCGGCCTGCTCGCGCGGCTTGATCAGGTTCGCTCGCAGGCGGACCGAAGCGGCCAGGTGGACCGGGCGGGAAAATACCAGCAGCAGGCGTTTGAAATCATCACCCGTGGCATTGCCCAGGCGTTCGATCTTTCCCAGGAAGACCCGCGGACGCTGGCCCGCTACGACACGACTGGCATTTTTCGGGCGGCCGACTTGCAGCGGTTCTATGACATGCGGCGAGTGACCAACCTGCTCGGCAAGCAGATGCTGCTGGCCCGCCGATTGTGCGAGGCGGGGTGCGGGTTTGTCACTGTTTCTGATTGCGGGTGGGATTATCACGCCAACGAGAACAGCCCCAAGGGAATGGCCGGCATTTGGCCGATGGGGAACCAGGTGGACCACGCGGTGAGCGCGTTCATCGAGGACGTGCATCAGCGGGGGCTCTCGGAGAAAATCCTGCTGGTCGTCACGGGCGAAATGGGGCGGACACCGCGGATCAATAACAACGGTGGTCGCGACCACTACGGCGAACTGACGCCGCTTTTGGTTTCTGGCGGCGGCCTGAAGATGGGGCAGGTGATTGGCCAGTCGGACCGAAGCGTCTCCCGTCCCGCGACCGAGCCGTATGACCCGCGGCACTTGCTCGGCACGATTGCCCACACCTTGTTCGACATCGGCCAGTTGCGGCTCGACCCGTCCGTCCCCACGGAACTTTCCCGCGTCCTCACCGGCAGCGAGAAAATTGAGCCGCTGTTTGGGTGACGTTACTTTCCGCCGGATTGGGAGCGGATGTACTCGACGAGGTCGGCGGCTTCCTGCGGCGTGAGGTCGCTGAGGATGCGGTCGGGCATCAGGGAGGTGGGGCTCCGCTTGAAGGCTTCGATGTCGGCCGTTTTGGTACGGACGATTTTCCTTTCGGCCGTCTTGAGGACGACTTCCTGGTCGGTCTTTTCAACAAGGAGGCCGGTGTGGGTCTGGCCGTCAGTGGTGAGGAGGATGTAGGCGGCGAACGGCTCGTCGATTTTGAGGGAGGGCTTGACGACATGTTCCAAGAGGTCGCTGGTTTTGGGGTACTTCTTGGCGATGTCCAGGAGCGTGGGGCCGACCGATTTGGATTTGTCGTCGGTCTCATGACAGTTCCGGCAGCGGGCGGAGTCGCTGAAGAAGATGAGCTTGCCGCGGTCGTGGTTTCCTTGCAACTTCAGCACGGTTTGGGGGTCGATGTTGGGGCCGAGCGTCGGCCGCCGCTGCGCTTCGGGAATGAAGGTATCGAAGAGGCCGCGGATATCGGTCTTGGCTTCGGAGCCGAGGGCGACGGCGTTTTTGGCATCTTCCAGGGCGAGGTTGCCGCGATGCAGTTTGCCAATGAGAGCGAGCGCCCCTTCGGAGGTGCTGGTGAGGACCGCGAGAGCGGCCCTGCGTTCGGAAGCGGAAGAGTCCTGCTTCGTCAGTGCTTGAAGGTTCTTGTGTTCCACTGTTCCCTCACGGAGCGGAGCCGAATTCGGGCCGTCGCTATCGTCATGCGGCAGCGAGCGAATCCAGTCTTCGATGAGTGCCACTCCCTGACCATCGACGACGCGCGAGCCGATGTAAGGCATGCGGGCGTAGCCGAGCTTGGACATGCGGTACATGAGGACGCTGCGATAGGGATCGCCGGGAATAATGATCTTCGCGTCCTGCATGCCAAACGTACCGATGCCGGTTCCCTTGTGGGTGTTGAGTTTGTCGAACGGCATGTCGCGGAGGAGATAGAACGAGACGATGGCATTGCCGCCGGGTTGGTGGCACATGCTGCAGTTGACGTGGAGGTAGGAGCGGGCGCGGGCGTTGAGGTCGGCCTTGAGGTCATGCGGATTGATGAGTTGGTCACGCGCTTCCGCACTTTCGACGGGGGGAATGATGCCTTGGTTTGCAAGTGCGGCCAACGAGCTGTCGGAGAATTCATTCAAAACAAAACCCAGGACGTTGCCGGACTCGGCGTTGTGGCAAAGCTTGCACTCGTTGACGGCATTCACGTGCCAGGTGCGTGAGGGAGAACCGGTCGGCGCAATCGGTCGACTGCCACCGAGGGAGTCGACGAGAGTTGCATCCTGGCCGGCGTCGTCCCAAAGATAGGAGTACGGATGCCAGGAGCCATTTTCGTAATGGAGGATTTGGGTTTCGAGGCGGATGGGTGCTGTATCCTTTCCTCGGGGAAATGTGAGATGCTTAGCGAACACGGTTCCTTCGGGATACACCGCGGGCTTGTCCTTCCCGGCGGCGAATTCGATCTGCCCATTTCCAGGAATGGCGACGAGCCGCTCGCCAGTGGCGCCGTCCTCCCAGCGAGGAACGGTGATGGAGTAGGGGACCACGCCCTCCGCCGGCTCCATCGACTTGAGCGACTTGAACAGCCCCGTCTCGCTCAATCGCCGGGGGAAGGTGGCGGTGGTGTCTTTGAGGCCGGAGGGGACGAGCTCGTAGATTTGGCCGGTGAGGTCGTAGTCGAGGACGTAGATTTCGCCGCCGCTCCCTTGGGTGAAGGCGACGATGCGCTGATCGGTGTCGCAGAGCGTGGTGTGGGTGTAGGAGTTGTCTTTGTCGGGATGGATGGCCCAGATGGTGCCGGTGATGTAGTCGCCGTAGATGAACGAGCCGGCGAGGGGGAGCTTGCTGCCGCGGTAGACCGGGCCGCCGATGACCGAGTTGGCCTCGGTGTGGGGGTGGTCCTTGACCGGCGGGAGGATAGGGGTGGGGCCGGGTTTGACTTCGGTCCGGAGGGGGGCTCGCCCTTCCATCACCGGCCAGCCGCAGTTGCCGCCGCGGACGATCTTGTGGACCATCTCCCACGTCTCCCAGCCGTTGTCGGCCGCGAAGATGTTGCCGGTGACGGGGTCGGTGCCGAACTTCCAGGGATTACGGAGACCGTAGGCCCAGATTTCGGGGAGGCCGAGCTTATTCTCGACGAATGGGTTGTCGGCGGGGACGGTGTAGAGTTTGTCACCCGACTTGTGGTCGACGTCGATCCGCAGGATGGAGCCGAGGAGGTCGGAGACGTTCTGGCCGCTGGTGAGGCCGTCGGGTGGGTTGGGCCCCGAGCCGTCGCCGGTGGAGATATAGAGCATGCCGTCCTTGCCGAATTCCAGACAACCGCCGTTGTGGCCGCCAGAGGGCCAGGTGATGAGGACTTCTTCGCCGTTCGCTTTGGACGGGACATCGGCCGTGAGCGTGAAACGGCTGACACGAGTGTGGCCGCCGTTGCCCGGATGGACGTAGCAGAGGAATAGTTGGTGATTCTCCTTGAAGTTCGGATGCAGTTCGGCGTCGAAGAGGGAAACACTTTTTGAGGCGAGTTCTTTGGGGAGATTGGCAGCGAGGTCGATGAGGAGGTCGGGCTTGGCGGACTTGGAGTCTTTCGGAAACGTGAAGACTTTGCCGCTCATCTCGGTGATGAGGAGGCGATTTTGGCCGGGGACTTCCTCGATGGATGTTGGGCGATTGAACTTGAGAGCGGGGAAAGAGGAGACGAGCTTGTAGGGCTCGGGCGGGAGGGGCGAGCCGTGGAGGCGGGAGGTGGTCCAAGGCTTCCTCGCGGTGATGGGCTTGTCTTTGTCGTCGGCGGAGAGAGTGGCCGCGAAGAGGGAGACGAGAATAGTGGCCGTAACAAGATGCGAGGCAATGTGGCGGACGGGTGGCATGGTCAGCTCCGGGAGAGGAAGGATGCTGGATATTGTAGCGGGCTTGCTCGGGGAGCGGACAGTGAATGGAAATCAGAAATCAGAAATCTCAAATCTCAAACAATATCGAGGAAGAGAAATTCGAATGGCGAAACCATAGGCGTCTCCATTTGAGAATTCCCGATTCAGATTTGTTTGAGATTTGAGATTTCACATTTCTGTCCCCCCGCGAGCATCCCGCAGCCGCCCTGAATATCCTGGCCGCCGCTGTACCGGCGGACGACGGGCATGGCGAGGTCGTGGCGGAGGGCGTCGCGGAAGTTGTCGAGTTCGGATTCGGTGGGTGGCTGGAACTGGCCGGTGGCGTCGTTCACGTCGATGAGGTCAAGCTTAATGGGGAGGCCAGCGGTGAGTGCCGCAAGCTGGCGGGCATCTTCGGCGGAAGTGTTGACGCCGGAGATGGCGGTCCAGGCGAGCATGCAGCGAGTGCCGGTTGCCTCTTGATGCTCCCGCACCGCGGCCATCAGTTCCGGCAGCGGGAAGGTGTTCTCGATGGGCATCAGTTCGCGGCGTTTGTCGGGGTCAGCGGAGGTGAGCGAAACAACAAGGCGATAGGGCCGCTGTTCCGCAGTGAATCGGCGAATGCCGGGGACGACGCCGGCAGTGGAGATGCTGATGCTCTTGGCACCGATGGCCAGGCCACAGGGCTCCGAGAAGATGGCCGCAGCCCGCATCACGCGGTCGTAGTTCAGCAGTGGCTCTCCCATTCCCATGAAGACGACGCCGCGGACTGGATGCTCGGAATCGGCCTGGACCTTAACGACCTGATCGACGATTTCCCAAGTCTCCAAGTTGCGGCGAAAACCCATTCGCCCCGTGGCACAGAACGCACAGGCCAATGCACAGCCGACCTGCGAGCTGACGCAGACGACGTACTTGGGGTCGTCCTCGCGATGGACGAGCGGGATGCGGACCGTTTCGAACGGTTCGTCTCCTTGGCCGCGGAAGAGGTACTTTGCAAAACCGTCCCGCGGAGAGACGACTTTTTCGAGTAGCGTCAGATGGGGGACTTGGATCTCGTCTCGGAGTCGCGCCAGCACTTTCGGCGAGACCTCCGGCAGTTCGTGAGGAAGCTCCGCCGCTCCCTTCCGGACGACATGCGATTGCAGGCGGCGGGCGAGGCGCAGCGGGACATTGAGCTGTACGCTGAGTTCTGCGGCAGTGTGGTCTTTGAAGAGGATGGGCATTGATAGTCGCCTTTCGCTCCGCGAAAGAACGCGGCTTTCGCGGAGCGAAAGGCGACTATGGGAGCGTCACTCGTCCGCCACAAGCCAGCATACACTGGCCGGTGGTGAAGCTGGCCCGGTCGCTGAGGAGAAAACAGGCCATTTCGGCGACTTCTTCGGGCGTGCCGACGCGACCCATCGGAGTCTGATCGACGACGGACTTGATCTGCTGGTCGGAGAGCACATGCAGGAGTTCGGTTTCGATCAGCCCTGGAGCGATACAGTTAATCCTAACGCCGGAAGGGGCAAACGCTTCCGCACAGCAGCGAGCCATGGCAATGACGCCGGCTTTGGCAGTGGCATAGTGGATTTGACGGGCGCGGGGGCGGAGGGCGGCGACGGAAGAAATCAGCACCATGCTTCCTGATTTCCTTGCGAGCATTTCATCCTTCACGGCCCAGACGACGCGAAACGCGCCGTGCAGATTGCAGTCGATCATCTCCCGCCAGCGTTCAAAATCGAGTTCGTCGTGTGTCGCCGTGTTGCTGATGGCCCCGCAGTGAGCGAGGTAATCAATCGGGCCGAGCTCGTCTCGCGTCCGGCGGACCAGTTCGTCGATTTGTTCCTGAGAGGCCACGTCGCACCCCCCGCAAATCGCCTTGCGGCCGAGCGATTGAAACTCCAGCACGGCTTCTTCCGCTGGTCCCAGCCGCGTGCCGTAGCCTATGGCCACGTCGGCTCCCCCGCGAGCCAATTGCCGGGCAATTGCCAGCCCAATCCCTCGTGAGCCGCCGGTGACGAGGGCGACCTTGTTGCGAAAGTCATCACTCATGGCGTGGCCTCTGGGAGTTAGCGATGTTGGATGGCATGGGGCCAACATATCTTGCCACTTCAACAGCGGCAAGGATTGCTGAAAGTGGAACTCCAGCATTCATTCGCCAGTTTCGGGCTTCGACGGTAGAATGAGTCGATGGAACCTGCTGTCGCTGCCGATGAGCCCCACGATGTTCGAATGCGCGGCTTTGCGCGGCGGACGACCGTGGAGGCCGCGTGGGAGTGGCTTGACGGTCATGCGCGGCGGATAGAGAGCGAGAGGATACCGCTGGAGAGGGCAGGGGGGAGGGTGCTGGCGACGGATGTGACCAGCAGTGTGGATGTGCCGGGGTTCGACCGATCGATGATGGATGGCTATGCGCTCTTGGCCGACCAGACTCAGGGAGCGAGTCACTACAACCGGATGGAACTGCAGATTGTGGGGGAATCGCTGCCCGGGAGGCCGTTTGCTGGGACGGTAGGTCGGGGCCAGTCGGTGCGGATCATGACTGGCGCGCCGGTTCCCGCTGGGGCCGATGCAGTGCTGCCGGCAGAGCGGGTGGATGCGAGCGGCAGGTTGCTGTGTGCGCTCGATGAAGTGCCGCGGGGTAAGAATATCGGTCTGCGAGGAGAAGACATTGCGGCTGGCACAAGGGTGCTCTCTGCTGGGCGCGCGCTGCGTCCACAAGATTTGGGGGTATTGGCCTCGATTGGTACCGTGAACGTCGAAGTCGTCCGCCAGCCGCGGGTCCGGATTGTGATTACCGGCAATGAATTGCTTCCTGCTGGCTCCGCTCCGCAGCCAAGTAAAATTATGGATGCGAATGGGCCGATGCTCGCCGCTTTGGTCGCTCGCGACGGCGGTGTAACGATCAATCCCGGGATTGTCCCCGATGAACCAGCCGCCATTCTGGCCGCTATGCAAGAGGACGTCGATGTCGTGCTGGTTTCTGGCGGTTCGAGCGTGGGGCAGGAGGACTATGCTCCTTCGCTGCTGGCGAAGCACGGAGAGTTGGCGATTCACGGCGTCGCCATGCGTCCTAGCAGCCCAGCGGGGATGGGACGGCTCGGAGACAGGCTCGTCTTTCTGCTGCCTGGGAATCCCGTCTCCTGCCTTTGTGCCTACGACTTTTTCGCCGGACGCGCTCTGCGTCTGCTGGGAGGACGGAAAAAGGAGTGGCCCTATCCCGTCCGCCAACTCTCCCTCAGCCGCAAATTGGTTTCGACCGTGGGGCGTGTGGACTATGCCCGAGTGAAGATTGTCGAAGGCCGTGTGGAGCCAATTTCCATCAGCGGCGCATCCATTCTCAGTTCCACAACGCGGGCGGATGGGTTTGTGATAGTGCCGGCGGACAGCGAAGGCTATCCAGATGGCGCGGTGGTCGACGTATTTCTCTATGACTCCTGACACCTGAACCTAGTGCCGCAAGACCAATTTCTCGATGTTATTGACCGCGACGACGCGGAGCGGCGGTTCCGCGAAGCGCTGTGCCTTGCGCCTCTGGAAACCGAATTGTTTTCGCTTGATCAGGCACTTGGCCGCGTGCTTGCAGAGGATGTCCTTGCGGCTGTCGATGTGCCGTCGTTCGATAGGTCGAACGTGGATGGATACGCGATAGTCGCAACAGATACACTTGGAGCGTCTGAAGAGAACCCCAAGACATTGTCGCTTATCACGGGTGAAATCGCCGCCGGGTCGGTCCCAGTAATGGAAGTAGGGCAGGGGAGGGGAGTGGCCATTGCCACCGGTGGGATGATTCCACGCGGGGCAGATGCAGTGGTCATGGTCGAGCACACGGATGCTACCTCTCAACACTTGCTCGTTCGCCGGGCCGTCACGGCTGGTGCGAACATCAGCTTTGCGGCCACGGACATGGCCGCGGGAGAATGTGTATTGCATGCAGGTACCACACTCACCAGTCGGGAGACGGGCGTTCTGGCCGCGGTCGGTATCGGCGAGGTGAGCGTTTGGCGCAAGCCAAGAGTGGCCATCTTTTCGACAGGGGATGAAATCATCGCTCCGGGGGAGCCGATGCATGCGGGAAAGGTCTACGATTCCAACGCTCGCATTCTGACGGATGCGGTTCGGGAACTTGGCGGCGAACCGGTGCCGATGGGAATCGTTCGCGACAATGCCGAGGAACTTCGTTTAGGACTCCATGCGGCGATAAAAGAGTGCGATGTCGTGCTCCTCTCCGGCGGCACCAGCAAAGGAGCCGGCGACATCTCCTATCGCGTCGTGAGTGACCTGAGAGACCCTGGCATCGTGGCCCACGGTGTAGCGCTTAAGCCGGGGAAGCCGATTTGCCTGGCGGTGACGCAGGGAAAGCCGGTGGTTGTGCTGCCTGGATTTCCGACGTCGGCCATTTTTACTTTCCATGAGTTCGTCGCGCCGGTCATTCGACAACTCGCCGGTCAGCCCAGAGAACAGCGGAACACGGTGGATGCTCAGATTGCGGTCAAAGTGAATAGCGAGATTGGGCGGACGGAATATCTGCTGGTGGGACTAGTGGAACAATCGGGGCAGTTGGTCCATGCAAATCAACCTGCACTCATTGCCTATCCGATGGGAAAAGGCTCCGGCAGTGTCACTGCCTTCAGCCGGGCGGATGGTTTCATCACGATAGGGCGGCACGAGGAGATCGTCGCGGCGGGAGCTGCGGTGAAAGTGCAACTTCTGGGCAAGGAGCTGAAGCTCGCCGACCTGGTCGTCATCGGCAGCCACTGTGTGGGGCTGGACTATCTGCTTGCGCAATTGGAGCGGAATGGATTCAAAACAAAGTTTCTCGCCGTTGGTTCCACGGCTGGCCTGGCGGCAGCGAAGCGTGGAGAATGCGATCTGGCGGGTATTCACCTGCTCGATCCGGCGAGCGGCCAGTACAACCGGCCGTTCGTTACCGCCGACCTGGAACTTGTCAACGGTTATGGGCGCATGCAGGGAATTGTCTATCGCCGCGGCGACGAGCGGTTCTTGGGCCTGTCGGCGGAAGAAATTCTGCGAGATGTCGTGGCGAAAGACGTTTCTCTCCTCATGGTCAATCGCAACGCCGGCAGTGGCACGCGAATTCTGACGGATCGGTTACTGGCCAGCTTCGTTCCTCCTGGTTATGCCAATCAGCCCCGCAGCCATAACGCCGTCGCAGCGGCGGTCGCTCAGAATCGCGCCGACTGGGGCATCTGCATGGAAAGCGTCGCTTACCAGGCTGGCCTCGCATTCGTTCCCATCGCCCAGGAGCAGTATGACTTCATCATTCCCAAATCACGGTTGGAGCGACCGGCAGTTGCGGAATTTCGAAGAATACTGGGACTGAATTCGACACGCGAAAGGCTGAAGGAATTGCAATTGACCGCGTATGACTCGCGGTGACTTCCTCCCCCCACTCTCGTTGCAGGCCGCTTGGTAGCATGGGAGGCAGTCGCTTCTTATAGTGAAGGGATGTTGAACTCCAAATCATTCGTAGTGCCGCGGACGATGCAGATTCTTCTGTTCTGCGCAATCCCTTCGCTTGCCTCCGCCGCTGACCCCGATTTCGACCGTGCCATCGCCCCCATCCTCGCCAGCCGTTGCCTGGATTGCCACAACAGCACGGAGAAGAAGGGGGGGCTCGATCTCAGCCAGGTGAAAACGGCCGAAACGGGGGGCGATAGCGGAAAGGTCCTTTCTCCCGGCAAGTTGGAAGAGAGCCTGTTGTGGGAACGAATCGACAAAGGCGAGATGCCTCCCAAAAAGGGGCTGCCGGAAAATGAGCGGGCAGCCATTAAGGCCTGGATTTCGGCTGGGGCGAAGTGGGGAACAAGTCCCATCGATCCATACAAGTACACAACAGCAGCACGGGCCGGATACGACTGGTGGTCGCTGCAGCCGCTGGTGCGGCCGGAAGTGCCGCAGGTTCAATTCTCTAGCGGGGATTGGAAGAAGAATCCGCTGGACGCCTTCGTGCTGGCGAAGCTGCAAGCACGCGGCTTGACTCCTTCTCCAAAGGCCGATCGCAGAACCCTGATCCGTCGCTTGTATTTCGATCTCATCGGTCTGCCGCCGCCGCCGGAGGAAGTGGAAGCGTTCGCCAAAGACGATTCGCCGGATTCCTATACCAAGATCGTGCAGAAACTTCTCGATTCTCCACAGTACGGAGAGAGGTGGGCCAGGCACTGGCTCGACGTGGCTCACTTCGGCGAAAGCGACGGCTTTGAGTACGACCGGATGCGACCCAATGCGTGGAGATATCGAGACTGGGTGATCGACGCTCTCAATCGTGACTTGCCCTATGACGAGTTCGCCCGCCTGCAAATTGCCGGCGATGTGCTGCAACCCGATGATCCGGCGGCTGTGACGGCGACTGGCTTTCTTGTGGGCGGGGCGCATGACAGTTTGCTTCCCAAAGGAGAGGTGATGCGGGCCATCATGCGGCAGGATGAACTGGAGGACATTGTCGCCATCGTCGGGCAAACATTTTTGGGTGTGACCGTCAACTGTGCCCGCTGTCACGATCACAAGTTCGATCCCATCCTACAGTCGGACTATTATCGCCTGGCCTCGGCATTGG
>CAYUJE010000056.1:0-14830 GCA_964444865.1 uncultured Pirellulaceae bacterium
TCTGGGGTGCGAACGGAGTCGAACAAATCGTCGAGCTGGAACTCGACCCGCAGGAGCAGGCGGCTTTTGCGAACAGCGTCACCGCGGTCAAGTCGCTCGTGAAGACGATGGGCGAGCTGATGGCGAAGGCGTAGCCGCACGCGGCCCGCGTGCGGCTACGAAATTGTTGCCGTTGACAGGCTCCCGTCCTCTGGCCTAAAACTCCGCACGCTGCCCACCATTCCCGTCCCAGGGAATGACAGCACGGATAAAGGGGTCGGGAGGAGTTTTCGCGGCGAAATTCTCAGCAAACGAAAAGTTCCTCTCGCGAAAACCCCTCCCGACCCCGTTCCCCTTACCCGCCGCACCTCTATGAATCGACTTTTCGCCCCGCCGAAGAAGTCTTCTCTCAACCATACTCGCCTGGATCAGGGGGTGATGACAGCACCCCGCAGCCATTCCACTTATAGTCTGCTAGCCCCGATGCACTATGAGCCGAACTACGCCTATCCGGTGGTGGTTTGGCTGCACAGCGACGGCGGCGATGAAAAACAATTGCTGCGAGTCATGCCGCACATCAGCATGCGGAATTATGTGGCTGTTGGTGTGCGTGCCAGTCATCCATGCGAAGGCCGCCGCGGCTATGAGTGGCAGCAGTCGTCAGCCTGCATTCTGCACGCGGAAAATCGCGTGCAGGAAGCGATCGCGGCCGCGCGAGCGAAATTCAACATCAATACCGATCGCATTTTCCTGGCGGGGCATGAAGCGGGTGGAACCATGGCCTTTCGCCTGGCACTTCGCAGTCCGCAGAATTTTGCCGGGGCCCTTTCGGCCGGCGGCCGCTTTCCCCTGGGCCAGATGCCGCTGATGAACCTGCACAGCCTGCGCGATTTGCCGCTGTTCCTGGCCTACTGCCGCGACAGCGAGATTTACACCAGCGACGACATCTGCGACGAACTGCCGCTGTTTCATGCGGCCGCTCTCAAGGTCGCCATCCGCCAGTATCCCTGCGGCGACGAGTTGACCACGCAGATGCTTTCGGACATGGACGCCTGGATGATGGAGCGCGTCACTGGCGTGCCGAGTTGCACCGAAGAATCCGCCGTGGTCAGCCGCGGACAGTGGAATTAGTTAGTGGAGAGTAGCCTGCACACTCCGTGTGCAGGCATGTCCGCTCACGGAGCGAGCGGACTACTTTAATCTCTTGACGCCGCTTGCGTCCTTCAGGTACAAGTCCCCGGTTTTCTTTCGGTTAGTCCGAAGGATGCTGCGCATGCGCCAAGAGGGCGCGGCAACAAGAAGGCACCTCTCAAGGACGGTTCCCTGTGGCCCACGAGCCAGCCAGTGCGACTCCGGCTCCCGAAGCTCCGGCATCAAAGCCGTCGCTCGTCGGGCGGGTCCTTGCGCCGCTGCTCCATGCTCGCAAACAGCCGGTGCGAGCGGCGCTCCTCAGTCTGCCGGTCGCCATTATCGTCGGGCTGGTGCTTTGGTATTCACTTTTTTCCGGCAAGACTGCGGAAAAAGCGACGCTGGAACTGGCGCTCGCCAAACTGGAGTCTCATGACCTTGCCGAAGCTCGCCGCATCGCGGCCGAGGTTCGCACGGGAAAGGACGCGTCGTTTGCGAATGTCGGCGGAGCGTTCTACGTTCTCGGCGCAGTGATGGCCGAAGATGCCAAGGGACATGAAAATGCGGGGGAGCGTCAGACGCTGCACCTGATTGCGTCGCGCTATTTGGAAGAAGCTCGCATTCGAGGCTTTCCGGAAGGATACGAAAAGGAAGGACTGCTGCTACTCGGCCGGTCGCTCCATCACGGCGGAAGGTTTCAAGCGAGCATTCCGATTCTGAAAGAGGCACTGTCGCAGAACCTCTCCGCGAAAGGAGAGATCTTGTATCTCCTCGCCGATGCCTACCTGCATCTTACGCCGCCCAATCTAGAACAAGCTTCCGCCCAGACCCGCCGCCTGCTGGCCGAAAAACATCTGCCGCAAGGGGAGCGCGATCGGGGCCTGCTGTTGCAAGCGAAGGTCGCGCTGGCTCAGGGAAACTATCACGACGGGCAGAAGGCCTTGGAAAAGATCGGCCCGCAGTCGAGCGTTCACGCCGAAGGAGTGCTTCTTTCCATCCGCCTGCTTTGTGAAGAACTGTTGGCCGCCGAAAGAAGTCCGACCGCTCAAGATCAGGCAGCATTGGAAAAGAGCCTCAAGACTCTAGCGGACCTCGGTAAGGAGTCCCGCCGCGAGACGGATTTGCCGTCCCAGGCTGATCTCCTCACCGCACTCTGCTTGGAACTGCTCGGCAAATCTTCGGAAGCAAATGCCGCCTATGCCCACGTCCGCAAGGCACGTTTTGGCTCCCCGGAAGCGGTTGCCGCCGCGTTCTTCGAAGCGGGATATTTGCTGCGTAGCGGTAAAATTGATGAGGCCGTTACCCTCTATAAGAAAGGGATTACCGAGGCTGGTCCTGCGGAAACCTACCACAACGATTGGCTGCCGCGGCATGATTTGGAAGAGCGACTGCGGCAGGCGATCCGCAAATTGGTGGCAGCCCATCACTTTGCCGAAGCAGAAAAACTGGCGGCTTCCCTCACTCCACTGTTCCCCGAGGAGATGGCATATTTCTGGCTCGCCAAAGTGGAACATGATTGGGGCATGAACCTGAAACTCGGCAAGGGCAAGAGTAGTGCCGAGGCAGATTCCCATGCTCCGCATGGAACGCAGAAAAACCATGGTGCCACCTCTAGCCATGACACTCACTCGTCACAGGATTCCCAGCAACAGGCCCGCGAGCACTTCCGTAAAGCGGGCGGACATTATGAGCGGCTGGCGGAATTGCGGATTGCCACGCGTTCGTACCTGGACGACTTGATGGACAGCGCTCGCGATTACCTGGCGGGTCAATCGTACTCCCAAGCCATCCAGGTGCTACGCACCTTTTTGAAGGAAGATCCTCAGAGCGGGCAGGAAGCGGCCAAAGTTGGCCTGGGAGAGGCACTGCTGGCCCTAGGACAGACCAAGGAAGGATTGGAAACGCTGGAAGAGGCGATCACTAACTATCCCAGGCATCCGGCGACGTACCGGGCCCGCTATCTGGCCAGTTTGGGATATGAGGAACTGGGCAATGTTGCCCAAGCACGCAAGCACCTCCAGGACAATCTCTACAATTTCTCCCTCACTCCGGAGAGCAACGACTGGCGGGATTCCATCTTTCTGCTGGGGAGGTTGGTGTATCACGAAGCGTTGGCACACGAAGCCAAGAGCCGCGAACTGGGAGTTGATTTGACAAATCCTGAATTGCGCAAGCCGGGGCTCAAGGAATTGGAGCAGGCGGAAGCTCTGTTTCAAGAAGCCGCTCGCATTTTGGACGAAGCGATCGAGCGTTATCCTTCGGCACCGCAAACCACGGAGGCTCGCTACTCTCTGGCGGATTCGCATCGCCTGGCGGCCCGGTGGCAGAGAAAGCGTCTGGATGGAACGGCCATTGCAGCAAACCAGGGCGCACTGACCCTCGAAATGAACGCAGAATTGACGGCAGCCACGAAGGAATACTCGCTGTTAATCGAGAAGTTGAGCGCCGACAGCGATGGTGTCGCCAGCGATGCCGAGCGCGCCATTCTTCGCAATTGCTATTTTGCCAGGGCGGATGTCCTCTTCGACCAGGGAAAGATGAGTGAGGCGCTGGCGGCCTACTCCGCCGCCACCAGCCGTTATCAGCATGAACCGGAAGCACTCCAGGCCTATGTGCAAATCGCCGCTTGTTACCGTCGACTAGGCCGGAGTGCGGAAGCCCGCGGCACCTTGCAGCAGGCCCGTGTCGTGCTGGCCCGCATGAAGCCGGAAACGAATTTCACCAAAACAACCCCTTACAGTCGCGACGAATGGACGCGTCTGTTGACGTGGCTCAGCGCCCTCTAGATGCAACTCATTATGGAATCTGATCGTCTGGCACAACTGGCGCTTTGCAAACTGCAGATCATGCAACTTCTGCGGAAACTGGCTGCGCAGCAACTGGATGTCATTTCTGGCGGAGACATGACCAATCTCCTCAAGCTATTGGCTGCCAAGCAAACGGTGATGGATCAGCTCGCGAAGCTGGAACAGCAGCTCGACCCGTTTCGGGGACAGGATCCGGAGACACGCGACTGGTCCTCCACGGCCGCCCGCGAAGATTGCCAGCGGAACGTGGAAGCATGCAATGAACTCTTGACGGACATTATGCGGCTGGAGAAGCAGGCGGAAATGGAAATGGTTCGCCGCCGGGACGATGCTTCCTTGCAGCTGGCCGGAATGCATGGAGCGAGCGAGGCTCGCCACGCGTATGTCGCCGCGGCTGCCGCCACGGGACTGGATTTGAGCACGGAAGGATAACCGATGACTGTGGCCGAAAATCGCATTGCCGACGTCGACATGCAGACCATCCTGTCTGCCTGGAACGACGCCACGGACCGGCTCCGCCGCACCCACGAAACCCTGCGCGACGAAGTTCGCCGCCTGACGGATGAACTCGAAATCAAAAACCGCGAACTGGCCCGCAAGAATCGGCTGGCGGACCTGGGACAGATGGCATCGCACGTGGCCCATGAAGTTCGCAACAGCCTCGTCCCCATGAAGCTTTACTTGAGCCTGCTGAGCCGCCGACTGTCGGACGACAGCGGCAGCCAAGAGATTTTTGAAAAGGTCAGCGCCGGCTTTGTTGCTTTAGAAGCAACGGTCAGTGACCTGCTCAATTTCTCGGCCGAACGAGACCCCCGACGACGGCAGGTGGATATCGAATTGCTGCTTAACGAAGTCTATGAAACGTTTGCCCCGCAACTGGATGCACAGGGAATCGTCACCCATATCGACGCCGATCCAGAGGCCAGGATCTTTGCCGATCCCGACATGCTGCGGCGAGCCATCATCAATTTGGTGCTCAATGCCCTGGATGTGATGCCTGGCGGCGGCGAACTGGTAATGACCGCCTGCCAGACTCGCCGGGGATTGGAAATTGAAGTGGCCGACAGCGGCCCAGGAATCACTTCCGGAACGCTGCCGCGGTTGTTCGAACCGTTCTTCACGACTAAAGGGGCCGGGACGGGTCTGGGCCTGGCAATTGTGGAACGGATTGCCGCGGCTCACGGGGGCATTGTTTATGCCGCCAACTGCGCCGAAGGGGGTGCCGCGTTCACACTCTGCCTGCCAAACACGGACAACGACTCGCAGTTAAGGAATATCGCATGAATCACTCGAAACGAACTTCGCTGACCGGACACATCCTGGTCGTCGATGACAACACGCGAGCCCGCCAATCGATGGCCGACGTGCTGCGAGCCGCCGGGCACGAAGTGCAGGCGTGCGCCAGTGCCATCGAGGCCCTGAAAGGGCTGGATAAGCACAGCTTTGACGTGATCATTACCGACCTGCAAATGCCGGGAATGAATGGCCTGGAGTTTATTCGGGCACTCGAAGAGCGGAAAGTCGATTCGCAGGTGGTGATGGTGACGGCCTTTGCCTCGGTAAGTTCCGCGGTGGAAGCGATGCGGCATGGAGCCTTTGACTACATCGAAAAGCCGTTCAATGTGGAACAACTGGAACAACTGGTGGAACGGGCGATGCGACAAGCCGAGCAGGAAGGGAAGCGCTCGAGCATTCCCGCCGCGAACGCCGCCTGGCAAGGAATGATGATCGGCGACAGCCGTGGAATGAAGACGTTGCGGGATCGAATCGCCCAGGCCGCGCCCACGGATGAAACCGTCTTGATTTGCGGTGAAAGCGGCACGGGCAAGGAACTAGTCGCCCGTTGTCTGCATGCCGCCAGCCGGCGGAGCGGGCGGGCACTGGTCAGCCTCAATTGCCCGGCACTGTCGCCGCAACTGATGGAGAGTGAACTCTTCGGACACGAAAAAGGGGCCTTCACCAGTGCCGACGCTCCGCGTGTCGGCCGGTTTGAGTTGGCCGAGGGAGGAACGATTCTGCTCGACGAAATCACCGAAATTGAGCAATCGCTGCAAGCCAAGCTGCTGCGGGTATTACAGGAGCGGACGTATGAGCGAGTCGGCTCGAGCGAATCGAAACGGGCAGATGTACGGGTGGTGGCGACGACGAACCGGGACATTCGCAAGGAAGTGGCCGAAGGGCGGTTCCGCCAGGATTTGTACTATCGACTGGCTGTGGTACCGGTGGTGGTGCCCCCGTTGCGGGAACGAAGGGAAGATGTCCCGCTGCTCGTTCATCACTTTCTCGGCATCGCTGCCGCGAGGATGCAGAAGGACCCCTGCGAACTCGCGCCAGCGGCGATGGAATTGCTTTGCCATTACAACTGGCCGGGCAACGTCCGGGAGTTGGAAAACCTCGTGACGCGAGCGAGCGTCCTTTCGGCAGGGCGGCCGGTGCAGGCCGACGATCTGCGTCCCTGGCTGATTGACCAAGATGGTGGGCTTTCCCAACTCACGGACACATCTTCCGCTCCCGCGCTCACTGCTGGCACCAAACTGGAAGACATGGAGCGGCGGCTGATTGAATCAACGTTGGAACGGTTCGAAGGCCACCGTGCCAAAGCGGCCCAGGCCCTGGGCATCGGCATCCGCACCCTGTCGAACAAGCTACGGCAATACGGCTATGCACCGCGGACGAGGGCGTTTTCGAAAGCAGCGTGAGGTTGTGGGGGCTAGGGACTAGGGGCTGGGGGATAGGGAAGAAACGGCAGGAATTGCCGACTGATTCGGCAAAGTTTGCCGGTCGAACAATTGGTCACGAAACTAATTTCACGAGTTTACCCCGATAAGCAAAACAACCAACGATACCCATTTCATGTATTACACGGCACTTATGGCCACAAAACAGAATCGCCAAGCTTCAGCACGAGACAGTCTGGAGAATCTAGGCACACTACTTGCGAATCCCTCTGCCCTAGCCCCTCATCCCTAGCCCCCAGTCCCTTCCCAACTGATGTTGCCTAACCTCTTCACTTCCACGAATATCCCCGCCTTGAGCGAAGTGCTGAACTTTGCGCAGGCGCGGCATGGCGTGCTGGTGGGGAACTTGGCGAACATCAACACCCCCGGCTATCACACCCGCGATTTGTCGGTAGAGACATTCCAGCAGAAGCTCAAGGAGGCGATCAGTCAGTCGCGAACTCAGAACCAGCCCATCTCTCCCGGCATTTCGCAGTCGGAAGCGGGGGACCCGATGCGGCAGGTGCGAGAGACCCTGACGAACGTGCTTTACCACGACGACACCAATATGGACCTTGAAAAACAGACCGCCGAGATTACCAAAAACCAGTTCCTGCACAGCTTTGCCCTGACGGTGATGACCGACCAAATGACCCTTTTGCAAACTGCCATCAGCGAGAGAGTTTAACGTAGCCACACGCGGCCCGCGTGTCGGCTTGCGGAAGCTAAACGAAGAAGCGGACACGCGGGCCGCGTGTCGCTACGAGAACGAAAGGATTCGACCATGATGACCGCCCTTGATATCAGCACCAGCGCCTTGGTGGCACAGCGAGTCCGGATGGATACGGTCTCCAGCAACCTGGCAAACATGTCGTCGCTGACTCGCAACGCGAACGGAGAGATGCAACCGTATCAGGCGAAGTATCCGATTTTTGAAACCGACGACTCCATCGCCACGTCGCAAGGTGCGACTGGGGTAAAAGTTGCTTCGATCCAAACAGAGAACGTCGAGCCCGATTATCGCCTTGATCCCGGCCATCCCTACGCAATCAAGGAAGGGCCCAAGAAGGGATACGTCGCTTATCCCCGAGTGAACATGATGTCGGAGATGGTCGATGCCCTGGTCGCATCGAGAGCCTATGAAGCGAACATTGGTGCGATGGAAATTACGAAGAACATGGCCACCCAGTCGCTGAGAATTTTGGCATAGCAATAGAAAGGGGTCGGGAGGGGTTTTCGCGCGGAACAGCTTTCAATCGCGTAGTGCCTCGACCGCGAAAACCCCTCCCGACCCCGTCCCGAAGGACTAGCCCATGACACCAATAACCAGCCTGCAAACGCCGCTGCCGATTACGCCGCCCAGCATGCCGCTCAATCTGGCGCAGCCGGCAGCCGGCCAACAGCCGTTCAAGAGTTTCATGATGGAGTCCCTGAACCAGGTGAATTCCATGCAGCAGGATGCGGACAAAGCGGTGCAACAACTCATCACCGGCGGGGATGCGAATCCGGCTGAAGTGCTGACGACCGTGCAGAAGGCGGATATGTCGTTTCGAATGATGATGCAGATCCGCAACAAGCTGGTGGCGGCCTTTCAGGAAGTGAACAACATCAGGATTTAGAGCCGTAGCCACACGCGGCCCGCGTGTTGGCAGAACGATGGAAGACACAAGCTGACACGCGGGCCGCGTGTCGCTACGAAAGATTCCACGGATGGATTTCATTAACAAAGCTTGGACGCAGATTGTCGACGTCTTCAAAGGATTGACGCCGGGGACTCGCATTGCCGCGGGGCTCCTGGCGGTCGCGATCGTCGTCGGCCTGTTCTATCTCTTTCAGTACAAAGTGACTGGCGGAAATGAATTCCTGCTCGGCGGGCGGCCTTTCGTAGGCGAAGAGTTAACCAAGGCGGAGGCGGCTTTTGCTAAGGCGAGCCTGTCGCAGTCGGAAGTCGTGGAAGGGGGGCGAATTCGGATTCCCCATGGAAAGAAAGACCTCTATCTGGCAGCTTTGGCCGAGAGCAACGCTTTGCCCGCCGACTTCTTCAAGTATCTCGACGAAGCCGCGGCGAGCGATAACCCCTTTGCTTCTCGGGATTCCCTGGCGTTCAAACGCTCCAATGCCAAGCAGAAGGAACTGGCTCTCATCATCAGCCGCATGCGGGGGATCGCAACCGCAACGGTACAGTATGACGAAGTGGTGAAAGGGGGCCCGCGCGGCGAAAAATCCCGCACTGCCATGGTCGCCGTGAAGCCGCTGGCGGGGGAACTGGATGACAACCAGATAAAATCCATCCGCAGCATCGTCGCCAGTGCCTACGCGGGATTAGATAAGAGCAGCATCAGCATCACGGATACCGAGAGCGGGCATACTTATGGTGGAATGGGACCGAATGGAACTGCTGCCGGTGAAGAGACGCTCTATGCCAACTCCAAGAGAGCTGCGGAACATGACTTCAAGCAGAAAATCAGCGACCAGTTGCGGTACATACAAAACGCAATTGTCAACGTGAACGTGGAACTCAGCCCGGAGTTGCAGTCAACGACGCAAGAAGTCAAGCTCGACACCAAGCCGGTTCCCCTCGAGAGTTCGACCAAGACCAAAGAGGTGATTTCGAAAGGTATGGGCTCCGGGGGACGACCCGGAGCCATTGCTAACGGAGTCCAGGGGAATAAGGGCCTGGAATTGACGCAGGAAACCTCGGGGTCCGAATCGACAACGAACGAGGCCTCCGAAACGAGCGTCAGCAAGCCCAGCTACACGGTTTCTCATATCTCCAAGCCTGGCCTCATCCCCACCAAGGTCACTGCCGCCATCCAAATCCCGGCCAGCCATTTCCTCGACATTTGGAAAAAACGCAATCCTGCAGTGGCTGGCCAGCCGGCGAAAGATCCCGATGCCGCTCAGATGGCACAGATCAAACAGGACGAACTCAAGGTCATTGAGGACACGGTCCGCAACTTACTCCCCTCCGCGGCGCAAGGAACGAACCAATATCCGCAAATCACGGTCGCATCCTACGAGGACATTCCGGCCACACCGATCGCAGCCCCGACCTTTGCCGTGACGGCGATGGAGTATCTCGGTGAGAGTTGGCGCACCATCGGCATGATTGCCGTGGGGCTCGTTTCGCTCGTGATGCTGCGAGGAATGATTCGCGGAGCGGCTCCGGCTCCCGTCCCCGCCGCGGAAGCGGTGGAGGCTCCACGTATCGCGGTGGTGGAAGAGGAGGAAACGGAAGAGCCAGAAGTGGAGCATGTCCTGCGGAGGAAATTTGATGCCGGAGGCCCGAATTTGAAACAAGAATTGCAACTACTGGTCAAGGAAGACCCGGATGCGGCGGCGGCAATTCTGCGTAACTGGATTGGAGATGCGGCGTGACAAATAGTGCCATAAGAAAAGCAGCGATATTGATTGCCTCGCTCGATCATGCGAGCGGCGATGCCTTACTGGAGCAGATGAGCCCCGAAGTAGCCGAGCGGGTTCGCAATGCGCTGATGGAATTGGAAGAAATTCCCGCGGGGGAAGAGCAGCAGGTGCTGGCTGACTTTCTTGGTCGGGGCTCCAGCGGCAATGACGGCGGTGTGGAGTTCGACCCATCCCTCGCCCAGCGGTTCGAGGAGGAGATGCCAACGGAGCGCGGCTATCCGCGGTTACATTCTCCCGATGCACCGATTCCAACAAGTGAACCGCCCTTTTACTTTTTGCGGGACGCGGAGCCGTCGCTCCTGGCTTCCTATCTGGAAAGGGAACATCCTCAAACCGCAGCCGTGGTAATTTCTCATCTGCCGCCGGAACAAGCGGCTGGTGTGCTTGAATTGATGCCGGCGGACATCAGCACCGAAGCGCTGCGGCGAATGGCCTGGTTGGATGATTTATCTTCCGACGTTCTGCGGGATGTGGAACGGACTTTGAGAGCTGCCTTACTCCCTAAAATGCGGCGACCGGAAACGCGGATGGCGGGCCTGGCGAGTGTGCAGGCGGTCCTTTCGGCGATCAAAGGCTCCCGGCGGAATGAATTGCTCAACCGGCTGGCGGAGCAAGATCATGGTTTGGTGCAGCAATTGGGAATGGAAGGACAACCCGAGGCGAGCCACTTCCAATATCGTTTGGAGCCACCGCCTCTCCTCGAAACGGCCGACTTCGCAATCTCACATACCCGTGGGCGTGCCGCCCAACATGACGAAGCCATCGCGGAAGAGTTTGAAGAGTTGTTCTCGCTTGATGATCGCGATCTGCGACGCGTCTTTGCGGCTGCCGAGTTGCCGATGCTGGTGCTCGCTTTGACGGGAACCGACGACAAGATTGCTCATCGCATTCTAAAACAACTGCCGGCCCAGGAAGCGGAAATTCTGCGACAGCGGCTTACGCATCCCGGTCCGCTCCGGCTGCGCGACATAGAAGCGGCTCAGCGGGAAATTGTTCACATCGCCCACTCACTGGCGAGCCGCGGCGAAATCACACTCACCTCCCGCACCTTTGCAGCAGCCGTCTAAACATGGCAGGAATCATCAAAGCCGGCAGTCAGCAGACGATCTCGCATCAGGCGGGGGGCGTGGCGTTCAACTTTGCCGACATGGGAAGCACCTACCTGACCAAGGTTCAGGGGGAGGCAAACAAGATCATCGAGGAGGCTCGAGCCGAGGCGGCGAAGATTCGTGCCCAAGCCACGGAGGAGGGTCGGCGAGCCGCCATGCAGTCCGTGGAAACGACGCTGCGGGGCAAGGTGGAACAGCAACTCACCACGATTGTTCCGGCGCTCAAGCAGGCGGTGCAGTCGGTTCTGGATGCTCGCCAGTCCTGGCAACGACATTGGGAGCAGCACGCCCTGAAGCTTTCCACCGCCATCGCCAGCCGCATCGTCCGCCGCGAGGTGCAGCGGGTGCCACTCATCACCGTGGAATTGATTCGAGAAGCCCTGCAACTTGCTGCCGGCAACGAACGAATCACGCTGCGGCTGAACCCGACCGACCATGCGACGCTAAAGGACCACATCACGAAGCTCACCGCGGAGATGAATTCACTGGCTGAAACCCGCGTCGTCGCCGATCCCGGCATCACCGCTGGCGGCTGCCGCGTCGATACGGAATTTGGCTCGATAGACCAGCAGTTGGAAGCACAGCTAGCCCGAATCACCGAGGAGTTATTGGCATAGTCATGTACGATCCTGCATCCCAACTCGCGACCATCATGCCGACCGGCCTGACCGGCAGCATCGTGCGCACCGAAGGGCTAACAGCCGCGGTGGCGGGTTTTCCCGCTCCGGTCGGGGCACTCGTGGAGATCGAGCGGCAAACAGGACGACCGGTCGAGGCGGAAGTCATCGGTTTTCGCGATGGAGCCACGCTCGTTTATCCGCTGGGTGAAATGACCGGCGTGCGGCATGGAAATCGTGTGCGTCTGTCGCGAACCCTGCGGACCCTGCGGGTGGGAACTGAATTACTTGGCCGTGTGATAGATGCTCGAGGAAAAACAATCGACGGTAAGCCCGAGCCGCTGCTGACGGAGCGAGTCGCCCTTACCCGCAAACCGCCCGCGGCCATCGAGCGGCCGCGAATCGACCAGGCACTCTCCACCGGAGTTAAAGCAATCGATAGCTTGCTCACCTGTGGTGTCGGGCAAAGGCTGGGAGTGTTTTCCGGAGCAGGAGTCGGAAAGAGCGTGACGCTGGGAATGATGACCCGCTACACTTCGGCGGATGTGATTGTCATCGGGCTCATTGGCGAGCGCGGCCGAGAAGTCAACGAATTTATCGAACGGGATTTGGGACCGCAGGGGCTGGCCCGCAGTGTGGTTATTGTCGCCACCAGCGATGAGCCGGCGCTCATTCGCGTACAGGCAGCACAAACAGCGACAGCCGTGGCGGAATACTTTCGCGATGCCGGCAAAAACGTGCTGCTGATCATGGATTCGCTGACACGGTTCGCCCTGGCCCAGCGGGAAATCGGCCTGGCCGCCGGCGAGCCGCCGACCACGCGCGGCTATCCACCTAGTGTCTTTGCAATGCTACCGCGGCTGGTGGAACGGGCGGGGCGGAGCGCACGAGGGAGCATCACGGCCCTCTATTCCGTGCTTGTCGAAGGGGACGACACCAGCGAACCGGTTGCTGATACCGTGCGGGGCCTGCTCGACGGCCATATCATTCTGTCCCGCAAATTGGCCGCCCAGGCCCACTATCCCGCCATTGATGTGCTCGAAAGCATCAGCCGACTCTTTCAGGACATCACGCTACCCGAACAACGTGCCGCGGCTCAAACCATTCGCGAGTTGCTCTCGGCCTACAAAGAACATGAAGACTTGATTTCGATCGGAGCCTATCGCAACGGTGCCAATCCCACGGTCGATGCAGCCATTGCGATGCGCGAAGAGATTAACAAATTCCTGCGGCAAAGCGTCTCCGACGGCTGCACCGTGGAATCGGCAAGAAAAGAGCTTGTGACGCTAGCGCTCCGTTGCGCGGCGGCTCGTAAACCAGTGGCTGTACCTTCAACAATAAAAAGGTGATTCTCGATGACGAACTTCGAGTGAGCACTTATTGGCTCTCCATTCGTCATTCGAATTTCGTCATTTTCCCTCCTATGTTCTCCTTCCGGCTCCAAACTGTCCTTCGACTCCGCATCGCAGAGCGCGATGAGCGCCGAGGTGAACTCGCCAAAGCCCTGCGGGCGGCGGAAGTCCTGGAAGAGCGGCGGCAGCAGGTCACGGAAGAACTTGAGGATAACCAGAAGTTGGCTCGGAGGCTGGCGGAGCCGGGAACAGCAAATATCGAGCGGATCGTCCAGACCCACCGGTACGAGGCAATCTTGAAGGCCGGACTGGCGCAAATCATCGCACAAGAAAAGCAAGTTGCCGCAGAAGTGGAACGACGCAGGCAGATCCTGACGGAAGCGGACCGGCAGGTGAGGGTGCTGGAGAAGCTGGAAGAACGCAAGCGAGAGGAATTTCAGCGTCAGGAGCAGCGTCAGGCGATGAAGCAACTGGATGAGGTCGCCACCGTGAACTTCATCCGTCAGCGTAGCGAGCCGAATGAGGAGGCCAGAGCATGAAAGTCCTTCGCCTGCTCGGAATGGGGCTGCTCTACTTCTGCATTGCTACGGTGCTGGCGCAAGTCGTCGTGCTGGGAATGCTGTGGTGGAAAGGAGCCTTCAGCGACGACCGCGTGGTAGCCATGTTCGCCGCGCTACACGGAATTCATCCCGGCAAACCGAACGTTGAGGCCGCAGCTGCGAAATCGAAGGGCGGGCATGGCCACGAACAGCCATCGTTGGAGGAAGTCTCCAAGCAACGACTGCTCGCGAGCTTGGATTTGAACTTGCGGGAGTCGACGCTTGACAAAGCCTTGTTGGAACTGCGAACGCTTGAACAACAAGTCGCGACCGAAAACGAGCGGCTGAAGCAGTGGCAGCAAGGAATGGATCAGCGAATCGCACGGGCCGAGAACACGGTGCTCGAATCTTCGCTGCAGGAATTGCAACAGACGCTGATGGTAATCAGCCCCAAGCAGGCCAAGGAACAGATCCTCAAGATGCTGCAGACTTCGACCGATGGGAGTGATCTTCGGGCCATGAACGACGTGGTACGCATGCTCAAAGCGATGCCGCTTGATAAGCGGAAAAAGATACTGGGCGAATTTAAATCCGCCCCGGAGAGCGAGACGCTGGCCGACATCCTCCGTGAGATTCGGCTGAGTCCGGTGGAGATGGAAATGCTGAGAGATTCTCGGAATCAGCTCGAAGGGGACGGAACCAAACGCTAAGGATTGCCAAATGACACCAAATTCCACAGATCGACTCGGCGCACTCTCCCCTCTAGAAAGCTTCCTGGCGCAAGGGAGTCCGCCGGCATCGCTCAAGGCCGCGCAGGCCTTTGAATCCGTCCTTAATCGCGCCTCAGGTTCCACGGGAATCGTTTCCTTTCATGCACCGCCGACGCCGGCGCGTTCGTCGACGGACCGCAGCCAAAACTCATCTCTGCCGGCGAGCAGTCCCCGTTCCGACGACACGCGCCCCACGGCGACATCCTCGAAACAAGGAGAAGCAGGAGTGGTTCGCAGCCGTCAGTCTCGGCCCGTTTCCAAGGAAGAAGACAAGGATCGGGACTCCGCGGAGAAAGCAGCCGCAACTCGCAGCGATGCCGCCGCACCTCCACCTGCAAGCACTCCACCGATAGTCCAGACAGAACAGGCTGCGTCAAACGGAGAGA
>CAYUJE010000056.1:14930-24551 GCA_964444865.1 uncultured Pirellulaceae bacterium
CCCGCCGCCGCACAAGATGCCGTGGCGGCTGGAATTCAGGCGGCCGCTGCTCCCCAAGCAGCACCGGAGACTCAGGCAGGAACTGCAACTCCCCCCACGGGAAACGTGGCAGGGTCGACGTCGCGTCTGCCGTCGCATGTGCTGGCAACAGCGGAATCGCGCCGCGGCCGGGCTGCGGCACCGGTGGTGGTTGACAATGCTCGTTTCCTCAGCCGCGTCGCCAAGGCTTTCATTTCAGCCGAACAACGTGGTGGTGAAGTGCGTCTGCGCCTCAGCCCGCCGGAACTTGGCTCGCTGCGTCTGCAAGTCAGCGTGCAGGATGGAGTGATGGTGGCCCGCATGGAGACCGAGACCGAGGCGGCCCGGGCTCAGCTCACGAACAGCCTGCCCGATCTCCGCGAGCGGCTGGCGGAACAAGGAATTCGGGTCGAGCGATTTGATATCGACCTCATGCAACGTCCCTCCATGGGAACGCCCGACCGCCCGGGCGATCCCCAGCAGCAGCATGAACCACAGCCACTCCGCTCTTTGCGAACCGACCAAGCGAAACCAGAAGTCGACACGCCAGCGGTTTCAAGCAACAACTGGAGTGGCCAAGGACGGCTCAACGTCATCATTTAGCATTCTGAAAACCCACGAGTGACGGGCCGCAGGTCTGTCCCTACTAATTCAACACAAGGAAGTGACATGCCTACAGTATCTCCCGTAGCCAGCGGTTCGGCGGCCAGTGCCACCGCCGCCAAGAACCAACCGCGTGATCTGAAGGACTTGGATATCAACCAGTTCCTGAAACTCATGATCACGGAACTCACGAACCAAGACCCGCTCAATCCGATGGACAACACTCAGCTTGTTCAACAAATCGGGGAAATACGGCAGATCTCGGCCACCACTCAGCTTTCCGAGACCCTGAATGCCGTGCAGTCAGGGCAATCTCTGACCACCGCCAGTTCTCTAATTGGAAAAACCATCACCGCCTTGACGGCCGACCAGCAGAATGTCACTGGGGTTGTCGATAAGGTGACGGTCGAGGTGGACCCGAAGAATGCCGACACACGGACTTATAACATCCACATAGGCAACAAGAGCTTGCCGCTTAAAAATGTACGCGAGGTCCAACCCTAACTTTGGTCCGCTCGCGCGCCACCTGCCACTCCTCTTCATCCCACCAATAACTTCAAGGAAATAAACCATGGGCTTGGCCTCTTCTCTCACCACTGCTCTCACGGGCATGTCCGCGGCGGAATCGCAGGTGGATGTCGTCGGCAATAACCTGGCTAACTCGCAGACTATCGGCTTCAAGGAGTCCCGCTCGGTCTTCGCCACCCAATTCCTGCAAACCTACAGCATTGGATCCGGTCCCACAGCCAACAACGGTGGTACTAATCCGCGGCAGACCGGCCTGGGCACCCGCGTGGCGGAAATCACTCAAAAGTTCACGCAGGGAACGATCGAGATTAGTTCCAATTCGGCCGATCTGGCCATTCAGGGTGACGGCTTCTTCATGGTGCAGGATTCGAGCGGAGCTCGGCTCTACACTCGCAATGGTCAATTCAAGACCAATTCCGACAATGAGCTTGTAACGGTCACTGGGAATCGTCTGCTGGGCTACGGCGTCGACGAAAACTTCGAATTGCAGACCAGCACGCTTACTCCCCTTACGATTCCGCTCGGTACGGCGGCAACCGCCAAGGCCACTCAGAATGTGCTGCTACAAGGTGTGCTGACGCCCTCCGGCGATGTGGCGGACACAGCCGGAGTGATCGAAAGCGCCACTTTAGGCGATGCCGTGGTGCCCCGTCCGGATGTCTCGGCAGTCACCGCCGGGGTGGCCAGCACCCCCAATTCATCCTCGATTACCGTGGGCAGCGCTCAAGGGGCAGGCGGAACGCATCCCGAGGGAGTAACCTATAAATACCGCTTTGCGTTCGTCGACCCCAGCGGCACCGAGGGTCCCGCTTCGAATGAACTCTCGGTCACGGTCCCCGCAGGGGACACTCTGGCGAACAACTCGATCGTGCTTAGCAACCTGCCTCCCGGCGGTGGCACCTACTCGCAAATCAACATCTATCGCACCGCGGCCGGCGGTTCGGATTTCTTCCGACTAGATACCGCGGCAGCTGGCGGCAGTTACACGGACACGAATAACACACCGCTTTCGGCCACTCCGCTGGATACTGCCGTTTTGAACGGTAATTACAGCTATCTCGTAACCTTTGCCAAGTCAGGTTCGGAAGAAAGTCGGCCCAGTGTGCTGCTCGGTCCGCAGAACGTCGTCAACGGCCGCATCCAATTGCAAAACTTGCCCACGCCTCCCGTTCCTCCTCCTGGTGCCACTTATCCCGCCTACGACAAAGTTCGCATCTATCGAAACCTGGCAACCGATGCCAGTCAGTTTTATCTGGTGGCCGAGGCTGACCCCGGTGATTCCTACACCGATACCCGCTCTGACACGCAAATCTCCGATCTCAACGTCCCAGGGAATCAAAAGATCGACCTGGATGGTCCCAAACTGGCTTCCAACACGCTGCTGACGAATGTCGTCAAACGCAACAGCCTGGACTATGAACAGGTCTTTCAGCTTGGCACTCTCGATTTTGACGCGCGCAAAGGGGATCGCTCGCTCGGGACAAAATCGATGACAATCACGGCAACGTCCACGGTTCAGGACTTGATGAATTTCATGCAGGAGGCGATGGGAATTCAAACCTCCCTCGACGATCCCCAGAATCCCATCCCTGGCTCCCTCAATAACATTTCTGGCGAGAGCGGAACCCTTTCACCCGGCGGCGTTATCAATAACGGCAAGATTCGCTTCGTTTCTAACAACGGGGTGAACGAAGCTGTCAACGTCAATCTTGGGTCCTTCCGGGTGACCGACTCTTCCGGCAATGTGACCACTCCCAACCTGAGCTTCGGCAAATTGCAGGATCCCAAGGGGCAAAGTGCCGTGGCCGACTTCATCGCTTATGACACGCTGGGTATCCCCGTCAACGTGCGAGTGACGGCTGTGCTGCAGCAACGAACCGACTCCGCCACCGTATACCGCTGGTTCGCAGACTCGGCCGACAACAGCCCCACCAGCGGAGCTGACGTTTCCGTCGGTACCGGTCTCATCAGCTTTGACGGGCAGGGGAATTTTGTCTCCGCCACGAACGACCAGGTAACCATCGAGCGGCGCGGGATACCTTCCTCTGATCCGCTGCAATTCAAACTGGATTTTTCAGCCATCTCCGGACTTTCGCAAGGCACGGCTTCCCTGGCCGTTTCCCGGCAAGATGGTTCCAGCGCTGGAACGCTGAGCAGTTTCATCATCGGGGAAGACGGAAAAATCAGCGGTGTATTTTCCAATGGCGTCACGCGCGACTTGGGAGAAGTGCGAATGGCCCGCTTCGCCAATCCCGTGGGACTTGTACAAGCCGGCGGCAATAACTTCTCCCAGGGTGTGAACTCGGGGCTTCCCATTGAAGGGAGCGCCGGTGAAAGCGGCATGGGTTCGCTGGTGGCCGGAGCCGTGGAGCTTTCCAATACCGATATCGGAAAGAACCTGATCGACCTCGTGCTGGCCACCACTCAATACCGTGGCAATGCCCGGGTGATCACCGCAGTTCAACAGTTGCTCGACGAATTATTGAACCTGCGCCGGTAACGAAAATGCCGAATATGCCGATCAAACGCCTGCCAGCCTCGTAAACTGAGGCGCGGGCGGGTGCTTGGAGCAGTGTTGGGGTACCAGCAGAGCGAGGATGCTTCCCTGTGACCTATAGTTTTGCGGAAGCTCCGTCTTTATTCCGTAAAATGGCGGCCTCATCGCCGTAAACGCTGCGCCGAGATACCTCATGCTCAAGCCGATTTTGGTTGCCGTCTTCATTAGCGCCGTGATCCTGATGGAGTGCGTCCTCGCGTACCTGTTGATCCCCAGTACTGCCGACCTGGAAGGCTGGGCCAAGAAGAAAGAGGGGGAACACGCGGCAGCCGGCGAACATGGCCACGAAGGGGAACATGGGAAAGAGCACAAGGCGGATCATTCCGCCGGGCATGAGCACGAGGTGGAACTCGGAAAATTCAACATCATCATCCACAAACCGACCGAGAATCTGACGATGCGGGTGAATTTCCACCTGATTGGCACGGTGGGAGAGAAAGAGCAAAAGGAGTTCGAGGAACTCTATCCCAAATGCGAGCATCGCCTGCGGGACCAGATCATTTTTGAGGTTCGCAAATCTGACGTTGCGACCCTTTCCGACCCCGGTTTGGCCTTGCTCAAAAGGAAGATTTTGGCGAAAAGTAACGAATTGCTGGGGAAGCCAATGCTGCACACCATTGTGTTCAGCGACTTCGCCTTCATCGAGCAGTAATTGCTAGCACTTGCTGGTTAGGGCAGCTGGCCCATACCCCTAGATTTTGCCCGGAACGGATTCCATGGCTGAGCCTAAGCTCAATACCGACGAAATCGAAAACCTGCTGCGAGAAGCGCAGGCTGCTGCGGGAATTGCCGACCCTCATCCCGCTGCAACCCCTGCAGCGGAAAATCCGGCTTCAGCGAATTCCGCAAACAGGCCAGCCGAGGGTGCGGTAGCCGTTGCCGCTAGGACCAAAGCCGCTTCCCCTGCCGCCGCACAAAGTTCGTCCGACGTCGTGGGGGACGATATCAACTACCTCCTCTCCCAAGCGGAACAGGCCATCGCTTCCGTCGACCAGCCGGTGGACCCCGCGGTCCGCGGCATATCGCCGTTTCAACTGCGGGATTTTAATAGTGCCCCCGCTTCGGGCGAAAAGGCAACGATTGAACTGCTCAAAGATGTCGATCTCGACGTCCGGATCGAACTGGGTCGAACGCAAATGTACCTGGAGGACGTCCTCAAGCTTCGCCGCGGAGCGGTGGTGCCGCTGGAAAAAATGGCCGGCGATCCGGTCGACATTTTTGTGAACGGACGGCTGATCGCCCGCGGGGAAGTTCTCGTGATGAACGACAACTTCTGCATCCGCGTGGCCGAGCTACTGGCCGGAGATGAATTCAAATGAGTAACCCCAGGCGTTAGCGAGGGATTGACTATCTTTCCTCACTAGCGATTTGGAATAGTGAGGGCGCACGGATGCGTCCTCTTTATCGACGGTTTCCAATCTTCACTTGAATAATTTGGACGATCGGAAAGCACGGATGCTTCCTCGCCTTCTCATCCTGATTCTCCTGGGCACTCTCGCGGCTCATGTCGCTGCGCAGGAGCCTTCTCGTTCCAGCGCGTACGGACCGCCGCCACGCCGAGCCGTCCAGCCCGCGGCCTACGTCGATAATAATGCCACGCCCCAGAAGGAATGGACCACGGGAGAGACGGACGACAAAGAGCCGTCACGCTCCACGCCGCTCCGTTTGTCGCCTCGCAACAAGACAACCTCCAAAGACCTGTCCCATCCTTCTGCTTCGAGCCCGACGAGCGCCATCACCACGGTTCTGGGAAGCCTGGGAATCGTACTGGGGCTGTTCGTGGTTCTCGTCTGGTTCTCCCGCCGCTTTGCTCCCGCGGGAACGGCGGCAATTCCCAAGGAAGCGGTCGAGCTTTTGGGTCGCACCTCGCTGAGCGGGACACATCAAATGCAGCTCGTGCGCGTCGGTGCCAAGTTGCTGCTGGTGGCTCTATCGCCGCAAGGGGCGAGAACCCTCACCGAAATCACTTCCGCTGCCGAAGTCGAACGCCTCAGCGAGCTTTGTCGCCGCCAGAAACCCGAGAGTGCCACGGCGACGTTTCGCAGCCTGGTGGACCAGATCGGCGGCGAACGGACCACGAATTCGTTCGTCGATACCACTCGCCGAACCCCGGCTGCCGCTACGGCAACTTCCCGAACTCGTGCCACGGCGAGGGCGTAACGCTATGAAATTTCCTTCCACATTCATCAGTTCGACAGTGCTTGCCTGCGCTATGGTGGCATTGATCGCCCTGCTACCCACATCCGCGACAGCACAAACCAGCAGCCGCTCGAATCAATCTCCCGGAATCGGCATCGTTCCCCCCAGCCCTCCACCGCCTCCATCCAGTGATGCCGTCTCCGAAATCCTCAAAGGCGGTCCCAAGGAATGGACGAGCCCCGAGCGGCTCAGTTCCTCGCTACAAATTCTGCTCCTGCTGACCGTCCTCAGCCTAGCACCCGCCGTGCTCCTGATGACGACCAGCTTCGTGCGCATCATCGTCGTCCTCGGCCTCCTCAAGCAGGCCCTTGGCACGCAGCAATTGCCACCCAGCCAGGTCCTCACCACGCTCGCCCTGTTCATGACGCTCCTCGTCATGACCCCAACCTGGTCCGAGGTCTACACCGAAAGCATTGGCCCTTACACCAGCGGAGAAATCGCCTCCCCCGAGGAAGCCTTCAATGCTGGCGTCCTCCCCATCAAACGCTTCATGAGCCGCCAGATTGACCTGGCGGGAAACGCCAACGATGTCTGGCTGTTCTTCGATTACCTCCCCGAGTCGCAGCGGCAAAAAGTTCCCGAAACCTATGACGAAATCCCGCTGCAGGCCCTGCTTCCCGCCTTCATGCTCAGCGAGCTCAAAATCGCCTTCCTCATCGGCTTTCAAATCTATCTGCCGTTTCTGATTCTCGACATCGTCGTCTCCAGCGTCACCATCTCGATGGGCATGATGATGCTGCCGCCAGTGATGATCTCGCTGCCATTAAAACTCCTCCTCTTCGTTCTCGTCGACGGCTGGAACCTCGTCATCGGCATGCTCCTCGCCAGCTTCGGCGCACCGCCGTGATAATCGACAAGCATTGCCTCGTCCGCTTTCCAACCTCCGCTTTCGCCTCCCCCCATGGACCCCTCCGACGCCATCTCCCTGACGCAGCAAGCCATCACCACGGCGCTCCTCCTCTGCGCGCCGCTTCTGCTCGTCGGCATGGCGGTCGGCCTGCTCGTCGGACTGGCCCAGGCTCTCACGCAGGTCCAGGATCAAACCGTCGCCTTCGTTCCCAAAATCGTCGCCATGTTCGTCGCTCTCCTCCTCTGCCTCCCCTGGCTGACGCAGAAGATGATCGAGTACTCCGAGTTGTTGATTACGAACATCCCGAAGACCATCTCGGGAGGATAAAGAAATGACGAAGCCCGAATGACGAATGCAAGACTCGTTTTTCGACATTCGACATTCGACATTCGACATTCGTAATTCGTAATTCGGATTTCATCATCCCATGTCCCTCCTCCTCACCACCTACCTCAGCCAGTTCCTGGTCTTCGTGCTCGTTTTGACGCGCGTGGGCTCGCTGCTGATGACGCTGCCGGTGCTGGGGTCGAACTCGATTCCGATGCAAGTTCGGGGGCTGCTCGCCGTCGCGGTTTCGCTGCTCATCACGCCACTGCACTGGGGACTGGCAATTCCTCACCCCAATAACCTGCTCGATTTGGGGCTCTTGATCGCTCGCGAAGCGGTGCTGGGACTGGCATTGGGAGGGGCGGTGATGATTCTCCTTTCCGGCATGCAGCTCGCCGGCCAGGTCATCAGCCAGATGAGCGGCATGTCCTTGGCGGATGTGGTCAATCCGACCTTCGATACCTCGGTCCCCATTTTTTCCAACCTGCTCGAAATGCTGGCTCTGTCCATCTTCTTTCTGATGGGGGGACATCGCGAAGTGATGGACGCCCTGCTCGGCTCGTTTGAATGGATGCCCCCCGGCTCCGGCAGCCTCCCCACGGAGCTCCCTGCCGCACTTTCCTCGGTCGCCTCCCACAGTTTCGAAATCGGCATCCGCGCCTCCGCTCCGGTGATGGTTTCGCTCCTCCTGGCCATCCTGATTATCGCCCTCATCAGCCGCACTTTGCCGCAGCTCAACTCCATCGCCATCGGCCTGAATTTGAACGCCCTCATCGCCCCCGCCGTCATGTCCCTCACCCTCGGCTCCGCAGCCTGGGCCTTCCAACATGAAGCGGCAGGCATCGTCGACAAAATCCGCGACGTCTTCCTCAACTCTCCGCTCTCCTCTTCCCCAATCCCCAGCCCCTAGCCCCTAGTCCCTGCCCCCATGGCAGAAGAATTCGGCGACAAGACACACGAAGCAACTCCCCATCGCCGCGAACAAGCGCGCGAGGAAGGGCAGGTCGTCAAAAGCCAGGACCTCGCCTCCGCGGCCCTGCTGGTGGCCGCCATTTTGATCCTGGGCTACTTTGGCAACTCCTTGGCTCAAAGCCTGGGGCGCGTGACGCAGGAGCATCTGGGGGGCGAAGCCTGGATTCGCCTCGACGGTCAGGACCTGGCGAATCGCATCCTGCACCTCACCTGGGAACTCGGCAAATCGCTCGTCCCCATTCTCGCACTCGTGATGGTTGCCGGCATTGTCGTCCAAATGGGGCAAATCGGTTTTCTTTTTCTGCCGCAAAAACTGGCGCTCGACGTCCAGCGGATCAATCCCCTGTCCAACATGGGGCGGATCTTCTCCGTGGCCAACAGCGTGCACCTCGGTTTTGGGCTCCTCAAGATCGGCGTCATTTGCGTGGTTGCCGCTTGGGGTTTGTGGGGGGAACGCGAGCGACTGATGACCCTGATGGACCGGTCGTCTCCCGAGATCGCCTCCTACCTCTTCTCCGTCCTGTTTTGGATTTGCCTGCAAATCGGCTGCTCGCTGCTGGTGTTGGCACTGTTCGACTACGGCTTTCTCTTCTGGAAGCATGAAAACGATTTGCGGATGACCACGCAGGAGATGCGCGAGGAGCTAAAGTCGCAGCAAGGCGATCCGCAGTTGATTGCCCGCCGCAAGTCGGTCCAGCGGCAGCTCGTGATGAACCGCTTATCGAGCACCGTTCCCAAGGCGGACGTGATTGTGACCAACCCCACGGAACTGGCCATCGCTCTGCAATACGACCCGGAAAAAATGGCCGCCCCCGTCGTCATCGCCAAAGGGGCAGGCATCCTCGCCCAGCGCATTCGTCGCCTGGGCCTGGAAAGCGGCATCCCGATCGTCGAACGGAAGGAACTGGCCCGCGCCCTCTACCAGCACGTCGACATCAACCACCCCGTCCCCGCCGAGCAATACGCCGCCGTCGCCGAAGTCGTCAAATACGTCTACCAGCTCAAGGGGAAGGCGTTGCCAGGAGCCCGAGCGGCCTAACACCAGCCCGACGCGCAAGCGAGGGTGTTAGACAGGGCTACAAAAAAGTGGCCATCTTACCAGGTGCCACGCGAAATTCCCTGGCTTGCGCGTCGGGCTAGTGACGGACTTGTCTCCATCGCGTTATAACCGCCTAATACCCGTCTCTGATACAGGTCTTTGCTGATCCATTTTTCGCCAGCCGTGAATCAGCTTATCGCTGTCAAACCCCTGCCCGCCAAAGACTTCCGCCGATTCACTCCGCGCCAATCGTGCCGCAACACGCGTTTTTGTGATACACCAAAACCCTCGCTCCTCCGGGTGGGTGTACTAGCGACTTTATAACCTGTTTTTCATGAACAGTTGCAGAGTCACAAAGCCACTTTGCGGCACATTTTCTTCCCTTGGGGTCGGGAGGTGTTTTCGCATAGGGTGGCGCAGCACCTCGCGAAATCGCGGCGGCGAAAACTCCTCCTGACCCCGTCCACGTCGCTAAACGGATCACTCCCTTGTCGGAAAGGTCATTGCAGCAAGAGGCGCGAGTCCGAT
>CAYUJE010000057.1:0-19614 GCA_964444865.1 uncultured Pirellulaceae bacterium
GGAACCAGATCGGTCAGGCCATCGGTGCAGAGCAGCAAGTAGTCGCCATCGCTCAGCGTGACTTCGTCGACGTCGAACTGAACTTCTTTTCCTTCCGACAAGTAATTCGTCAAGATGTTTTTGAAGCGGGCGGCTTCATTGCGGGTGTAACCTTTCGCCCGGTATTCAGCCGCCAGCGTATGATCGTGGGTCAGTCGAGAAATCTCCGAGCCGCTCACCAGATAGGCCCGCGAATCCCCCGCGTTGCCAATAAATGCCTTCGAACCCACCACATAAGCCGTGGTGAGGGTGGTTCCCATTCCGGCGGTTTCTGGAAAGCGGCGGACTTGCTCCTGAAACGCCTCGTGGAGGAGCGTCGCGAAAGCAGCGGCTTTTTCACGCATTTGCTCCAGACTCAGAGGCCCCGTGTTTTGCAGCCAGGCACTTTCCCGCGGAGCAATCTCCCAGGCGGCTGTCAGGGCGAGGCGGCTGGCGAGTTCTCCAAAAACTTCGCCCCCCATCCCATCGGCAACCGTCAGCACATACACCCTTTCTTCCGTGGGGGCCGGCCTGGGAGACGGCAGATTGGTGAGAAGAAGTTCTCGCGTCCGCGTGCGGCGGACAATCGCATAGTGATCTTCGTTATTTTTGCGGACGAGACCCACGTGCGATGCCGCCCCGAATTCGGCAATCACGGGAACGGGCGGGGCGCCATAAAAGGCATCTACCTTGGAAGCCAATGGGATGTTGACCGTGGTATCCTCAAGCATGGGAGTACCTGCTGGGTTAAAGCCCCCGTCATTTCGTGGATGTGCTACTCCTATTCGACGGTAAGAGTCCCGTCACTTTCTGTCAAGCTGTTCGAAATTCTTCAGCGCTGTTACTGGGCAATTCCAGCTTGGTTTAGCCCGCATTTCTCACCACGCGGGGCAAATCGCCGACAGACTGCGAGTGACCGGCGAGCGGCCAGCGTAAGCTGGCCGGTCACGCGGAATCGGAGGAAATGGCTCTCTCGGTGCGCGAACTCACCGGCCAGCTTACGCTGGCCGTTCGCCGGTGAGAAATGCAGGGTAGCCCTGGATTACTGTTTCGAAAACTTTTGCACACGCTTGCCATTTACTTCCGCCACATAAAGCATCCCGCGGCTGTCGAGGGCCATGAGGTGGGGAAGTTGTAAGAGTTCAGGATTACCCCAACTGGTGGTGATTCGTCCGTCCTTGAGGTTCAAGTGAAAGATTTTGTGAATGTCCCCTTCGCTGGCGAGAAGTTCCCCATCCGCGATGAGGAGTCCAAAGGGATTGCCAAAGCCGTCCCAAGTCGCGACGTGTTTGCCGGTGGAATCGAAGAGCTGGATTCGCTTGTTTCCCCGGTCGCCGACGAAGATGCGGTCCTCAGAATCGATGGCCAACGAGTGGGCCGTTGCAAATTGGCCGTCCTTTTGCCCCTTGCTTCCCCACTGCATCAAGAACTTGCCTTCCGGAGAAAGCTTGGCAATCCGGCTGTTGCCACTGTCGGCGACGTAGAGGTTGCCGTGAGAGTCGAAGACGACATCGTCCGGGGCGCGGAAGCCTGATTCTCCCCCGCCGGGCTTCCCTTCCGTCCCCAGCGTTTTCAAGAGTTTTCCTTCGCGGTCAAATTGACGCAGCACATGATTGCCGTTGTCGGTCGTCCAGACATATCCTTCCTTGTCGATCCGCAAGCCATGCGGCACCTTGAACAGCCCCTCTCCCCACGCCCGGATAAATCTCCCGTCCTTGTCAAACATCAGCAGCGGCTCTTTGCCGCGCTGCAAGACGAAAACATTGTCCTGCTTATCAACCGCCACCGCTGAAACTGCGCCGACTTCCACTTCCGCGGGGAATTTCACGAAGCCGCGGGAAGCATAGTGATCCGCGGCGCGGCCGTCCATTTCCATAAGTAGTACGGCAGCAAGAACGGTTAAGAAGGCTGTTCGCATTGGGCTCTCCACCGGCTGAGGGACTGATTTTCTTTCGTCCGCAGTTTATGCTAAGCGCGAGGAGGAATGAAGCGATGAGACAAACTGGTCGAAAACTGTGGATGAACACGGCGGCAAATTGCCTGCTGGGCGCCATCGTAATTTTCAATTCATTCGTCGTCGCGGAGGAGCAAGAGAAGCCCGGAGGCCTGCTCTTTCGCGAGTCCTTCGACGATGCGAACCTTCTCAAGCGAGAATGGTATGACGGCGAAAAGTTCTCGATGGTCAAAAGCGGTGTGCTGACCGATGGCAGAGACGGCAAAAACTGCCTGGAGTTTCACTGGCGGGCGAAAGGCACAACGCCGGACAACTGTCATGGCGCGCGCCGCCTCTTCGAGCCGAGCGAGACGATTTATCTTCGCTGTTACCTGCGGCTGTCGAAGGGCTGGGGCTGGACGGGGCGGAATTATCATCCGCACCTAATTCAGTTCATGACGACGGAGAATGGCCGTTGGCACGGTCCCGCCGCGAGCCATTTGACGGTCTATGTCGAGCCGGTAAACGGCAAGCTGCGGCTGGCGGCCCAGGACATTCAGAACAAAGATCAGCCGCACGGACTGACGCAGGGGGAACTCAAAGGGGGCTACAACGGTCAACTGTATGACAGCAAGGAGGTCCTCTTTAAAGATGACGAGTGGCATCTGGTCGAAGCCCTGTTTCAACTCAACACGCTGGACGCGAAGAATGATAAGCCAAAGGCCGACGGCATCGTGCGGGGATGGTTCGACGGGAAGCAAGTGATTGACCGAACCGACGTGGTCCTCCGCTCCACGGACTTTCCCAAGATGAAATTCAACCAGTTGCTCGTCCTGCCCTATTTTGGTCCTGGTTTGCTGCCGCATGAGCAAACACTGTGGATTGATGAACTTGCGGTGGGGACCAAGCGGCTGGAGGCGGACGTGCCGAAAGCGAAACCGGCGGAGAAGCCATGATACGAGTTCTCGCCATCTGTCTCTTTCGTCGCGGCGACGAGATTTTGGTGACCGAAGGGCTCGATGCGTCGACGAACCGGCGCTATGCGAGGCCGCTGGGGGGCGGAGTTGAGCTTGGGGAAACGTCGGAGCAAACGATCATCCGCGAAATTCGAGAGGAAATCGGGGCCGAAGTTCGCGATTTGAAGCTGCTGGGAGTGCTGGAAAATCTGTTCGAGTTGGAGGGTCAGCAGCGGCACGAAGTGGTGTTTGTTTACGACGGACAGTTTGTGGACCTGTCGCTCTATCAGAAAGCGGAAATTCCGCTGCGCGATGGAGGATGGTTGACCGGGGCCATCTGGCGGTCGCTCGAGGGGTTCGGCGAGGAGTCTATGTTGGTGCCGGTGGGGATTGAGAAGCTCGTGGCTAACGAGTGAGCCGGCTGGTGTGCCACATCGGGCTAGTGGTTTATCCAGCCGCTTTTTTGCTTCGCTTCCTCGCCCTGGCCTTGTTGAGGCTCTGGTGCTCGCTCCGCAGGATGCCGCAGACGAGGAGGTCTTCGTACTGGCCCCATTTGCGCCGGTGGTGGCGGAGGATGCCTTCCTGTTTCATGCCTAGTTTGGCCATCACCCGGCCGGAGGCGGGGTTGCGGGCGAAGTAGTTCGCGAAGACCCGTTCGAGTTCCAAAGTCTCAAACGCATAGCCCAGCATGGCCACGGCGGCTTCGGTGCAAATGCCTTGATTCCACCAGGCCTTGCCGATCCAGTAGCCGAGTTCACCGTGATTGTCTTGCAGATTGAGCAAGAGCCCGATGGAGCCGATGAGCGGGCCGTCCTTGAGCGTGATGCCGAACGACACCCCTTCCCCCTTCTCGTATCGCGGCTGCAGCGACGAAATCCACGTTTCGGCCAAGCCGTCCGGATAGGGATGCGGGATGAGCCGCGTGGTATCAGCCACTTCGCGGTCGCCGGCAAGTTGCTGGATGATTGCGGCATCCGCAAGCGCGAGCGGGCGCAACAGAAGGCGTTCTGTGGTGAGATTCGGTTGCGGCTGGGATAAAGCTGTGGGACAAAGCGGGGCGGTCATTCGATTTCAAGGATTTCCAGTTCCAGTTGATTCAGTACTTGGGCGACAGAAGCCATGGCGGCGAGTGATTCAGAGCCTTTTAGATTCGAGTCCCCCAGCTTGATGTGGTCGCAGCCGATGCCGCCGCGGCCCAAGGTGGCATCCATGGGGATCCAGCGGTCCTTAATCCAGACTTCGGTCCACATATGATACGCAAAGCCGCCCAGATGTTCGGAGTAAATCAGGCCGAACGCAACGCGCGCGGGAATTTTGCGGGCCCGGCAGAGGGCGGCCAGCAGGACAGAGTGTTCGGTGCAGTCGCCCGATTTGGTGCGAGCGACTTCCGCGGCAGTCGCGAGGGCACTGCCGAAGTTCTTTTCGGTAATCGTTTCATCCACGAACTTTTCTAGCATACAGGCGATCTTCCAGGCGTCCTTCTCCTCAGCCGCGACGGAATTGGCCATTTGGATAATCTCGGCGTCGTCGCTCTGGATATAGCTGGTGGGAAGAAGATCATGGGACAACGGCTCTACGCTCTTCGTCGTGAGTTTTTCAGGAAGATTCGGGCGGATGGCGGTGATGGTGAGCCGGGCGGAGTGTTCGTCCCTCGATTCGAGTTGCTGACTCAGGCAATTACTGAAGGACTTGGCGGGATTCCCTTCCTTCAGCCGGGCGAGATAGACGGTTCGGCGGGCGGAGGAGAGGTCGGTGGCAATTTCAGCAGGACTCCCTCGCTGGCGCTTCGGGTTCGTGGGTTTTACGATCGTGCTGCGGAGCAAATCGACTTCGCCGATGGTCGCCAGGTTGGTGGCGGCTGCCTTGGTGGTGCGATAGGTTTCCAGGCCGAGTGGTTGACTCGTTTTGAGGATCTCCCCCTTGTCGGTAACCCAGAGTGTTGTGTCCAAGGATTGCTCGCCCAAGGTGATAACGGCTTTCACCTTGAGAAGCTTTTGCTCGCCGGTGAGGAGTTTCGACGTTTCATAGTCTTCGGCGGTGAACTGGGTCTGCGCGGGGATGTTAATCGGCGCGGTGAGGGCGACAATCGTTCGTTTTTCCCCTGGCTGGAGCGGCTGTTTGCGAAGGGACTCGTCCATCGCCACATAGCCGCCGTATTCCGGTTCCCAGTCAAACGTCTGCCGCTCGGTTTTGCCAATGGTCATGGTTTTGGTGCGGAGCTTTTTTCCTTCCACCTGGCCGCTGCCGAGAGTTTTGGAGCCGGCACCTTCCATTTCGCTTTCAAACCGCACCAGCTTGCCATCTTCCGTCTGCCAGCAGGTAAACGTCATGGTCTGGTCTGAAGATTGGCCATCTCGCTTGAGATGGAGTTCCCCCGTTTGGCGGCAGCGGAGGAGCGTGGCATCCCCCTCGCGGACCTTGGCGATTTCGGTCTTGCTGAAGCCGACTTTTACCCCCTGAAGGTACGTCTCTTCCCAGATTTCCTGGGTTATCTCTTCCGGAGCTTCCGCAGGAGTTCCACTGGTAGCGTCTTGGGCCTCTTCTTTTTCCGCGACCAATTTCACTGCCGGCTGCGTAGCATATTCCGTAGCCGCAGGTTGCGAGCAGCCGGTGGCGAGGAGTAAGGCAAAGAGCAGCAGGATACGGTTGGAGTCGGGCATGTGCGCATTATAACAAAGGTCGGTGAAAACGGTCTTTGGGACTTTCTCGTCAGATTGCCACGGTCGCCAGACCGTGGGTTCCGATTGTTGTTTCGTTACGGCCCACGCTCGGGTGAGCGTGGCTAGAACCCGGATTTTTCCGCCTGCAAACTTTCGCTCATTCGCGTGCGCGGCAGCGTATCTCGATAAAGTGTGTCCTCGAAGAGCCAAATGACTGGCTCCCTGCTAGCACGGTGCTAGAGTTGGGCGGAAGTGTTTTGCGCTCGCAAGGCACCTCCAGGAACCAGGGACCCGGCCAAGAACGGGGTCGGGAGGAGTTTTCGCAGAATGGGATTCGGACATAAGAATGTCTGACGCCGCGAAACCCCCTCCCGACCCCTTCGACAAGTTGAAGACGACCGGGTTCGCAGGGAAATCGCCGCCTGGTCATGCATGGGTTGGGTATTCGGGAGCAGTAGTTGCGGTTGGACTGGATAGTCCGGTTATGCGGGCCTTTGTTTGCGAACAAATGTAACGCCGACCACTGCAATTTATTCTTTCGGAAGCTGACACAAAGCGTGACCTACTATTGGTGAGAACTCCTAGCAATTGACCCCGAAGAGTTTCACCGAAAACCAGAGTTTTTAGAGGTTAAGATGGGCTTCCTGAAGAAGTTCTTTCGTAGCGTGTTTCACGAAGGTGCTCCCACTGCTGTCAACGACAGCAGCTTTGAGCATCTGAGCGAGGACGAGTTGGAGACTCATCTTGGCGTTAACCGCTATGGCAAATTCATGCTGACCGAGGCGGTCCGCCCGTCGTACGACCTCAAGGTTGTGCCCAGGCAGGGCTTTCGCCACGATCATTACGTGGATGAAGAGACCAAGACCAAAGTCCCCGTACTGATGGCCGCCGCCAGCAGTGAGCAGCTCTTCGATTTATTCATCGAACTGCTGGAACCACTGGGACACGAAGTGGACGTGGTCCTGGAGACCAGCCACAATCGGGACAGCGCCGGCCATACCGACCTGTACCGCGAACATATCGACCTGCCGATTCTTAAGAGCATCCTCTACGACTACGAGGATCTGCTGCTCAACGACGGCTGCACGGGGATTGCGGTGCTGAACCCCAATATCCCGCAGGAAGTCCAATTCGACGAGCACAAGCTGCTCATCGTCTATGGCAATCCATTGCAGTCCTATGAAGACATGCTGCGGCAATACAACGTCGGCTGCGACGACAAAATGAAATTCGTCACCGAAGCCGAACACGTCCACAGCAGCAGCGATAAATACTTTGAGCAATTCGAAGAACTGAAGATGCGGCTGGGGATGGATAGCGGCTACTAAAGTAGTCCGCTCACTCCGTGAGCGGACATGCCGTCACACGGAGTGTGACGGCTACGAAGCAGCAGCAGGCTACTAGCCTGCCCAGACAGAGAAAACTACCAAACGCCGCCTCTTCACCGAGCGGTGTTTTTTGTTTCTTGTTCGCCGCAAGGTCGTCCGCCTGATGCGCAACGAGCATTCCCGGTAGAATCGTTGAGAACGCATACCATCACCTTGCCTCTCAGCGAGAATTCATGCTAATTCAAGTCGGCTGCGAAATTGAGTTCGTTTTTCCCGAGCCGACCGCCTTGATCTTGCTGCTCAGCTTGCATCCTTTGCGTGGGCCGACAATTCGACAGCACGAGCAGTTGCAAGTCGAGCCGCAAGTTCCCCTGATGCAGTATTTTGATCAGTACGGCAACCGTTGCCACCGCGCGGTCGTTCCGTCCGGTCATGTCAAGTTTCGGAACAGCGCGATTGTCGAGGACTGCGGGTTGCCGGATCTGCAGGTTCCCAGCGCCCCTCAAATCAACGTCCAAGACTTGCCGCAGGACGTTCTGCAATTTCTCCTGGCCAGCCGTTACTGCGAAGTGGACAGCGAACTGAATCAGTTAGCGTGGTCTCAATTCTCGCAGTTCCCAGCCGGTTGGACGCGCGTCCAAGCGGTTTGCGATTTCGTGCATCGGCACATTCGCTTTGACTACCAACAGGCCCGGTCCAATCGAACGGCTTTGGGTGCCTATCGGGATCGCACCGGCGTCTGTCGCGATTACATGCATCTCGCGATCACGTTGTGCCGGTGCTTAAATGTCCCCGCCCGCTACTGCACCGGTTATCTGGGAGACATCGGAGTTCCTGCCGCGCCGAGTCCGATGGATTTCAGCGCCTGGTTCGAGGTGTTCCTAGGGGGGCAGTGGTACGCCTTTGACGCCCGCAACAATATTCCTCGCATCGGCCGGGTGCTGATAGCCCGTGGCCGCGATGCTGCCGACGTTGCCATGACCACGACTTTCGGAGTTAATCAGTTGCAGTCGTTCAAGGTCTGGACGGACGAAGTTCCTTCCGGACCGACCGGGCTGCGTTAATCTTGGACCACTTTGGCAGCAGACTTTCGATTCTTGGGGTCAAAGGTGAGCGAGGGTGTACACTCATGGGACTCTGGTACTTTGCGTATGGCAGTAATCTCCTCAAGGATCAAATGATGGAGCGTACCGGCGCGATTGGAAGTGTCGAGCATCCACCCCGAATCGCTCGGTTAGAAAACCATCGGCTGGTTTTTGAGCGGCTGGAGGATACAGGCCCGGCGTTTGCCAACATTCGAAGCCCGGGAGATGGTGTACTCGGTGTCGTCTATCGCTGCAGCCAGGCGGAACTGGAAAGGCTGGATCACTTCGAGCAGGGATATGAACGACAGACGATTGAGGTAACCGACCAGCAGGATGAAGTACTAGCCGCCGCTGCGTATATTATCTCGCCGTCGCAATCCGCGGGCTTCGCCCGGCCCGAGAATGAATACCTTGCAAGGATTGTCGCCGGGGCGCGGCAGCATGGCCTACCTGAGTCTTACGTCCACCAGATCATCGCCATTGCCGGTTGTGAGATGCCTTAGCGACTTTTTCCGCGGGCTGCTTCCTGCGCAATCTCTGTCAACGGTTTTTGCCGTTTTTGACCCATTCCTCCGCATCGGCTACAATCAGCAAATGCTGCTTATCCATCCTTTGCGCGTTGTTTTGGCGTCACTCGTTTCTCTCGTTATCGTCGTGCAGTGTCATTTGGCCACCGCCGACGAACAGGAGGACGAATTCTTCGAAAAGCAGGTCCGGCCCATTCTGGTCAGCCGCTGCTTTGATTGCCATAGCGGCAAATTGGCCGATGGGGCGAAGGAGCCAAAAGGAAATCTGCGGCTGGACTCGCTGGAGGCCGCCAAGAAGGGTGGTGACACCGGGCCGGCCGTGGTGCCGGGGAAGCTGAAGGAGAGCCTGCTAGTGGATGCCATCAACTATGGCGATCTTTACCAGATGCCCCCCAAGTCCAAACTTCCTGCGGAAGAAATCGCCACGCTGACAAAGTGGGTAGAGATGGGTGCCCCTTGGCCGAAGGGGGCCGGAGAAAGCATTGCGGCCAGCGACAAGACTTTCGACCTCGCCAAACGCAAAGCCGACCATTGGTGCTGGCAGCCAGTGAGGAAAGTCGCCCCGCCATCGGTGAAGAACGAATCCTGGCCCCGCCAGCCGCTCGACCGATTTATCCTTGCCAGACTAGAAGAAAAGGGACTCACCCCCAGCCCCTCCGCCAATAAACGGACGCTCCTTCGACGGGCCTATTTCGACCTCATCGGCCTGCCGCCAAAGCCAGAAGACGTAGAAGCGTTCCTCAAAGACGAATCGCCGCAGGCGTTTGAGAAAGTCATCGATCGCCTCCTCGATGCACCCCAATTCGGCGAACGCTGGGGGCGGCACTGGCTGGATCTCGTCCGCTATGCCGAATCCCGCGGCCACGAGTTCGAGCCGAACATCCCCAACGCCTGGCAATATCGGGATTACGTGATTCGGGCTCTCAATGCGGATGTCCCGTTCGATCAGTTCGTCACCGAGCACATTGCAGGAGATTTAGTCCCCCAACCGCGACTCCATCCGACGGAAAAATTCAACGAGTCAATCCTCGGCACCGGTTTTTGGTTCCTGGGGGAAGAGGTCCATTCCCCGGTCGATATCCGCAAGGACGAAACCGACCGGCTGGACAATCGGCTGGATGTGATGACCAAGACGTTTCTCGGCGTCACCGTCACTTGCGCCCGCTGCCACGACCACAAATTCGACGCCATCAGCCAGAAGGACTACTACGCCCTGATGGGTTTCCTCATCGGCAGCGGCTATCGGCAAGTGGGATTTGAGGCGCTGGAGCACAACCGGCGGATTGCGAGCGAGCTTGAGTCCCTGCGAAAGGAAGCTCGCGCGGAACTAACCAAGTTGACGGCGGCTGCGTTCGAGCCAAGTATTGATCGCGCGGCCGACTATCTTCTTGCCGCCCGTGAAGCAGTGACGAAAGGTGCTATCAATCAAGAGACAGTGACAAGGAACAAACTGAGCGAGCCGCTCCTGAAAAACTGGATCGCGGAACTCACCAAGGCCAAGGGAGAGAAAACTCATCCGCTCCATCGATTCGCGGCGGAGGATTTCAAGTCGCAAGAACTGCGGGACCGTATTGCTGTCCCTCCGGAGCAGATTCTGGTCAGTTACCTGAGCGCCGATGCTCCTTGGTATCAGGACGGATTTATCTTTGGGCCGCGGCCGATGCAGGCCGGCGAAGTGCGGCTGGGAAATTCTTCCGACCAGCCACTGGCGGGAGTTGTACAGCTTGGTGCGGCAGAACTTGATACTTCCTGGCCCCGGATGAAGGTCGCGGGTGGCACCGATAAGGACCACGGTGGTCTCGGAAACTGGGACCGAATGGGGCAAACGCTGCGCACGGCGGAAGTGACGCTGAAGACTGGCAACGTCTGGTATCTCGTCCGCGGTTCTGGGCGGGTATATGCGGCTGTCAATTCGCACCTCGTCATTGCGGGGCCACTGCATGGGGCAATCCTCAGAGAGTGGGATGGAAAGCCCGTAGCCGCAGGAGGCCCGCCTGCTGGCTGGCAATGGGTCAACCACAATCTTTCCGCTTACTCTGGCCACCGGCTGCATTTTGAATTCTCTCCGAAGAACGGCGAGATGGCCGTGGCGATGGTCGTCGATTCCGACAAACAGCCGCCTCCCATTTGGGAAGCCACGGGGGAGTTCGCCGGCAGCACCGCCGCCACGGCGGACGAATTCGCTCGCCAATTCCAGGCGGAATGCCAGCGGATTCTCAAATCGCTCGCCGACAACAAACTGCTGGACGACGCGGCCCCGACTGCCGATTTCATGATCGCCCATCTTGATCTTTTCAGCCTGCCAGAAGGCGAGCTGCGGCAAAATCTTCGCAAAGCCGCGGAGAGCTTCCTTGCCAAACAGAAAGAACTGCAACAACAGATCAAGACAGAATCCCACACCGCCCTGGCAATGCTCGACGGCAATGCGACGGACGAGTTGCTGCTGATCCGCGGCAACAGCAAAACGCCGGGCAAACCGGTTTCGCACCGCTTTCTCGAAGCGGTCGCTGGAGTGGACCAGAACTATCCCGCGGAAAGCAGCGGCCGACTGGAACTCGCGCAGAAAATCACCGACGCCGCGAATCCTCTCACCTCCCGCGTCCTCGTCAATCGCCTCTGGCATCACCTTTTCGGCCGTGGCTTGGTTGCCAGCGTCGATAACTTCGGCGTCCTCGGCGAGCGGCCGTCGCACCCGGAACTGCTCGATTACCTGGCCGGGGAGTTCGTGGCCGATGGCTGGAGCACAAAGCGCGCGATCAAGCGGATGATGCTCTCAGCAACCTACCAACAGGGGTCAGGGGTCAGGAGTCAGGAGTCAGGAGTCAATGCAGAAGCGGTCGACCCGCAGAATCTCCTCCTCCACCGCGTCAACGTCAAACGGCTGGAAGGGGAAGTCATCCGTGACAGCATTCTGGCAATTTCCGGTCGTCTGGATCGCAAGCAATTCGGCCCGAGCGTCCCCGTGCACCTCACGAACTTTATGCAAGGCCGCGGCCGTCCTGGCAGCGGCCCGCTCGATGGCGACGGCCGGCGGAGCATCTACATCTCCGTCCGCCGCAACTTCCTCTCCCCCATGATGCTTGCCTTCGACACTCCCATCCCCTTCAGCACCATCGGCCGCCGCAACATCAGCAACGTCCCCGCCCAGGCGCTCATCCTGATGAACGATCCCTTCGTCAGCGAGCAGGCGAAGCTGTGGGCGAAACAAATCCTTGCCGATCCCGCTGCCAGTCTCGAAGCCCGCGTCCGCCAGATGTATCTCGCCGCCTTCGCCCGCGAGCCGTTAGAAAATGAAATCGGGTCCGCCCTGCAATTCCTCGATTCGCAGGCCCGTGAATACGGCATTCCCGTGGAACAAGTCCGCACCGACCAGCGAGTTTGGGCGGACCTCGCTCATGTGCTATACAATGTGAAAGAGTTTGTGTTCATCGAATGACTCATTGCGACACGGACCTGATCCATGCTGACTGTTCTGAGCAGCCCCCGCCTAACCTGTGACGGCATCACTCGCCGCGAGCTGCTGCAGATTGGCGGCGCGGGAATGCTGGGGATGAGCCTGCCGAGGTTGTTAGCGGCTGAGAGTGTCAGCCCATCCCTCGTCGCGAAAGCCAAGTCGGTAATCTTCGTATTTCTCTACGGCGGCCCAAGCCAACTCGAAACATTCGACATGAAGCCGGATGCGCCGAGCACCATACGCGGGCCGTTCCGACCGATTGCTTCGCGAACTCCAGGCCTGCGGATCTGTGAGCACCTGCCGCGGCTGGCGGATCGATCCAACAAATACTGCGCGGTCCGAACGGTTAATCATCCGCAAAACGACCACAACGGAACGCACTTTATTCAAACCGGCCGTCCCCTGCCGCCGGCGAATCGCGGCGCGGACAATGTCAATGCAACGGACCACGACGGGCCGGCTTTCGGTTCCGTCATTTCGTATCTCGATTCTCAGGCCGCGGGTGGTGTGCCACCGCCCATTCCCGGTTATGTCTATTTGCCGCGACTACTGGGGCACTTTGCCGGCTACGATATCAACGGTCAATACGCCGGCTGGTTGGGCAAGGCCTACAATCCCATGGCCACCCGGATTCAAAAAAGAGATGCCGCCGATAATCCCTTCTTCCGCAATTGCACGGACGAAGAACTCGATTTTCGTCTGAACGGCCTCGACTTGTTGCCTGGAATCACCTTGGACCGACTCGATCAGCGGCGGAGTTTGCTCTCGCAACTGGGGGACGAGCGCCGGCGATTCGATCAGGCTGCCGCCGTTCGCAATTATGACCAGCTGCAGCAGCAAGTCATTTCGATGCTTTCCTCTCCCCACATTGCCGAGGCATTCGACATCCGCCGCGAGAAATCTCAACTTCGTGATCGCTATGGGAGAAATCTCTTCGGCCAGTCGCTACTGATGGGGCGGCGGATGATTGAAGCCGGCACGCGATTTGTAACCGTGGCGTGGGATTTAGCGGTTCGCGGAGATGTTTGCGGAAGCTGGGACATGCATTCCTGTCTGGAAAAGGTGATGAAAGACCATTTGTTGCCAGGACTTGATCAGGGCCTCTCGGCTCTTCTCGACGACCTCGAAGAACGCGGATTGCTCGATGAAACCCTCGTGTTCGTCGCCGGAGAAATGGGCCGCACGCCGAAGTTTCAGAATCGGGGAGCCCAAGATGGCCGCGACCACTGGACCTACTGCTTCCCCTGCTTGTTTGCCGGTGCTGGCGTGCGCGGCGGAATTACCTATGGGCAGTCGGACAAAGATGGAGCCTATCCGACGTCGGATCCGGTTTCACCCGCCGACCTTGCCGCGACCATTTACGAGACGCTGGGCATTTCTCCCGACTTACGAATCCCCGACGCACAAGGGCGTCCCGTTCCTCTTGTGGAGGAGGGCCGCTCGCTGCGCCCGATATTTGGGTAGAATCTCCAAGCGGCTGGGAAACTACCCTTGGTTAGTCTTCAGGTCACAGTCATCACTTGGCTCGCATTTGGGAATCAACAACCGAATCTCTGCGGGAGTCCTTGTCCATGCCCACCTTTTTCCGATTTCTTGTCTTTGCTCTCTGGGTTGTTGGTAGCGGTTTGGTTTACGCCCAGGACGACAAAATCGACTGGGCCCGCGCGGAAAAACTTCACAAGCGGGCGCAGGCGGGAGAGAAGCTCAATGCGGAGGATGCGGCGTATTACGAAAAGGCCAAGGCGGCTCGGGCGGCCGGTAAGGGGCAAAAGGGCCGAGGGCAGGTTGCACCTGCGCAGGTCGATACTTCCAAGCTCGTGCCGCTGACGGAATTGGGAGACGGGAAATACAAGGGGGAGATTGGCGGCCTCTACGGCAATGGGATGAATGAGCCGCCGGAGGCCCATTTGGCGTCGGCGCTCAAGGCGACGCTGCGAATCACGCCGCTCAGTAGCGAAGGAAAGCCGGACAAGAATGGCAAAGTGGTGCTGCTTTCCATTGGCATGTCGAACACGACGCAGGAGTTTTCGCGGTTCGTCGAACTCGCCAAGTCTGAGCCGAAGAAGTCGCCGCATCTGGTGGTCGTCGATGGAGCCCAGGGAGGGCAAGCGGCCATTCAGTGGGCCGATCCCAAGCCCGACCAGCGGCGACCGGGGGGCGGAACGCCTTGGGATGTCGCCGAGCAGCGCATCAAGAGTGCGGGAGTGACCTCGGAGCAGGTGCAGGTGGTCTGGATCAAACAGGCCCTGATTCAGCAGGGGCAGTTCGGCGAATACCCGGCTCATGCGGACCGAATGGCGGAGGAGTTGATCAAGATCATCGGCCTCGCCAAGGAGAAATATCCGAATCTGCGAGTCGTCTATCTCTCCAGCCGCATCTACGCCGGCTATGCCAAAACACAGCTCAATCCAGAGCCGTATGCCTATGAAGGGGCGTTCGCGGTGCGGAAGGTCATCGCGGCTCAAATCGCGGGAGACAAGCATCTCGATTTCAAAGATGCCCCGGTCGTTCTGTGGGGTCCGTATCTGTGGGCCCAAGGCGAGAAGCCTCGCAAGAGCGACGGGTTGACCTATCTGCCCGAGGATCTTGCCGGCGACGGCACCCATCCGAGCAATTCGGGCCGGCAGAAGGTTGCCCAGTTGCTGCTGGAGTTCTTCACCAAGGATGAGTTGGCGAAGACGTGGTTTGTGGCTGAGGCGAAGTAGTAGTCGACAATCAGATTGCTTTCCTTCTTATTTTCTTGCCAACCATTTTCTTGCCAAACTACCTGAAAGAAGGTGGCAAGAAAATGGTTGGCAAGAAGATAAGAGGGGAGGAGTTCGTTATAATTAGGCGTTGGTTTGTTTACCGTTTCCTTGGCCGCTTGAGGTTCCCCAATGCCCCGCCTGATTCTCTGCTCCCCATTCTTCCTCCTCTTAGTCTCTCTGTGCTCTACTCTCCTCGCCGAAGAGCCGGCGAAGTCTTCCGTCGAAAGAGAATTCCTTTCCAATATCCGCCAGGTCACTAGCGGCATGGTGAAGGCGGGGGAAGGTTATTTTTCGCCGGACGGGAAACAGATTATCTACCAGGCGGTGCCGCAGGATTATCCGTTCTATCAAATCTTCACGCAGGCTCTGGAGGGTGGAAAGCCAAAGCTGGTTTCCACCGGGCGCGGGCGGACGACGTGCAGCAACTTTTCCCCCGATGGTAAGAAAATCCTGTTCGCGTCGAGCCACTTGGACCCGAAGATAGACGAAACCGAAGCGGCTGAGCGGAAGCAGCAAGAGGAAGACAAAAAGTCGGGTGTTCGCCGCCGCTATAAGTGGGACTTTGATCCCTACAGCGAGATTTTTGAAGCGGATCTGGACGGCCACATTCTCCGCCGCCTGACCAACGCCAAGGGTTACGACGCGGAAGGTGCCTGGTCGAAAGACGGCAAGCTGATCGCCTTCTGCAGCAGCCGCGACGGAGACGCGGACATTTACGTGATGAATGCCGACGGCGGCGACGTGCGGCAGTTGACGAACGCCCCCGGCTACGATGGCGGGCCGTTCACTTCGCCGGATGGAAAGTGGGTCGTCTTTCGCAGCGACCGCAAAAGCCCGGAGCATCTGCAGCTTTATGTGATTGGAATCGATGGGAAGAATGAGCAGGCCCTGACTGACGACGATAACAGCGTCCACTGGGGCCCGTACTGGCATCCCAGCCAGCCGTACATCATCTGGTCAGGCGCGGACCATTCCGATCCGACCGCGCGGCCAAATTACGACCTCTGGCTGGCCAAATACGAAATCAAGGATGGCAAGTTCACGCTCGGCAAGCGGCACCGCGTAACCGACGCCCCTGGCGGCGACGTGCTCCCTGTTTTTTCACCGGACGGCAAAAAACTGATGTGGACGAGCACCCGGACCGAGGACCATCAAAGCCAGCTCTTCATCGCTGACTTCAAACTGCCGGAGTAGACCTCACTCTGATAGGCAAGAGTTTCTCACACAGAGGCACAAAGGCACAAAGAAGAGGTGACGGAGCATAAGTTCGTTTGATGATGATCTAAGCCGATGAAGATTGAGTATTCCCTCTGTGCCTTCGTGCCTCTGTGTGAGATGCTTCGGTTTCATTTCAAGAACGGCGATTCCTGATGCGGCTAATTAAGGCTTGTGGCGTGCTGGTGGTGCGTGGGAACCCCGTCGATTCCTTTCTGCTGATGAGGCACCGGGACCGCTGGGATTTGCCTAAGGGGCACATCGACGAGGGAGAGACCGAGGAAGAGTGCGCCCGCCGCGAGCTGCTCGAAGAGTCGGGAATCACGGCGGAAGATATCGATCTGATTGGCGGCTTCCGCTGGGTGACGGAGTACGAAGTGAATTCTAAGAGGTTCGGTGAGCCGTGCCATAAAACACTGGTGATCTTCCTCGGCCGGCTCAAGCGGGACGTCAAAATCGTGCTCACCGAGCATCTTGAATTCCGCTGGTTCCCCTGGCAGCCGCCCCACCAGGTTCAGCCCCAGACGATTGACGCGGTTCTGGCGGCGGCGGAGCAGTTTTTGGAGGGGAAGTGAACCTGCCCAAGTCTCCCCTCTCGGGCTAAGATGGGTTTTCGGCGAATTGTGCCGAACCTTTTTTGAAGGTGCGAAGTCCATCACGCGTGCATTTCGCTTCGCTCCATGCACCCTACACCTTGAGATCCGATGTCCCGCATTGCCATTATTGACTACCAAATGGGGAACCTTCGCTCCGTCCAAAAGGGGTTCGAGAAGGTCGGCCATGAGGCGATGATTACCAGCGACCCGGCGGAGCTGGCCAAGGCGGAAAGAATCGTGCTGCCCGGGGTCGGAGCATTCGGAGACGCCATCGCGGAACTCCGGCGGCGGAACCTAGTCGAGCCTATCAAAGAGGCCATTGCTTCCGGCAAGCCATTCCTGGGAATCTGTCTGGGGCTGCAATTGCTCTTCGATGTGGGGTATGAAAACGGCGAGTACGAGGGGCTCGGCATCCTTCGCGGCAAGTGTGTCCGTTTCGATCTGCCGCACGAGTTCAAAGTCCCCCACATGGGCTGGAATCGCGGCACGATCAAACGTAAGGCCCCCATTCTGAAGGACACCGCTGATGGCACGTTTTTCTACTTCGTCCACTCTTACTACGTTGTGCCGGAAGACCCCAGCATCGTCGCCATCGAATCCGACTACGGCCACCCCTTCTGCGCTGCCGTCTGGAAAGACAACCTCTTCGCCACGCAGTTCCATCCGGAGAAGAGCCAGGAGGAAGGGCTGCGGTTGCTGCGGTCGTTTGCGGAGCAATAGCCACAAGGCGGAATGACTAAATCTTAATGACTAATGTCTAATGCGAGGCGCTCTGACATTGGTCATTAGACATTAGTGCTTAGTCATTCTCCCCCACCGTTGCTTTCCTGTTCCCCCTGTGCCATATTGCCCGCTGGGGAAATTCTTCATCATTCCTGCCCGTAGAACTTGCAGAAAATGCAGATCTGGCCGGCAATCGACTTACGCGGCGGCAAATGCGTCCGTCTCCGCCAGGGGGATTATGGGCGGGAAACCGTCTACGGCGACGACCCCGCCGCGATGGCCCGCAAATTCGTCGGCGAAGGGGCCGAGTACCTGCATTTGGTTGATCTCGACGGTGCCCGCGACGGTTCTAACGCCAACTTTGCCGCGGTTCAGGCGATTGTGAAAGCGGCTGGCATCCCGTGCGAACTCGGCGGGGGGATTCGGGACGAGGCCATCATTGAAAAAATGCTTGCCGTTGGCTTGTCGCGACTCGTCGTCGGTACCCGGGCACTGAAAGAGCCCGACTGGTTCCGCGCCGCCTGCCGTACCTTCCCCGGCAAGCTGGCCCTGGGGATCGACGCCAAAAACGGCCGCGTCGCCACCGACGGCTGGCTGGAAACGAGCGAAACAACCGCTATCGACCTGGCCCGCCTATTCGAGCAGGAGCCGCTGGCCGCCATCATTTATACCGACATCTCCCGCGACGGCATGCTTGAGGGGCCGAATCTCCCCGCCATGGCCGAAATGAAAGCCGCGGTGAAGATCCCCGTCATCGCCTCGGGCGGTGTGACGACCGCCCAAGACGTCCACGACCTTGCCAGAATCGGCATGGGCGGCTGCATCATTGGCCGGGCCCTTTATGAAGGAACTTTGACTTTGAGTGAGGCGCTGGAAGCAGCGAGTTGATAATTAATAAATAGGAAATCTCAAATCTCAATCAAATCGGAAGGAAGAGGCAAGAATTGTCGGAAACATGGGAAGTAGCCGCACGTTTTTTTCGTTTCCGGTTTTCTTGACGGGATTTCCTGTTTGTTTGAGATTTGAGATTTCCAATTTGAATTTTCGAAAAGGAACCTCTCCATGGCTAAAACGAAAGTTGAAGATATCCGCAACATTGTCCTTTGCGGGCACGGCGGCTCGGGCAAGACGACGCTCGGCGACACGCTGCTGATCAAAACCGGCGCGGTCTCCGGCGAGCACAGCGTGGACCACGGCAACAGCATCCTCGATTTCGATGCCGAGGAAAAAGCCCACAAGCGGACGATCGAGTCCAGCCTGGCCCACTTCACCCACGCCGGCACCCGCTTCAACATCATCGACACCCCCGGCTACGGCGACTTCATCGGCCAGACCATCGGGGCCATGCGGGGCGTCGATGCCGCCGCCATCTGCATCAACGCCCACAGCGGCATCGAGGTGAACACCCGCCGCGTTTTCAAGGAAGCCGAAAAGGCCGGCATCGGGCGGCTGATTATCATCACCAAGATGGATGGCGATAACATTGACTTTCCCGGCCTCATCGAAAACATCCGCGAAACCTTCGGCAACGCCTGCGTGCCGTTCAACGTCCCCGTGGGTCACGGGGCGGACTTCAAAGGGGTTGTGAACACCTTGGTCAAAGGTGCTGCCAACCCGGGCACGCTGCTGAACGCCGCCGAAATCCACACCCAGCTCATCGAATCGATCATCGAAGTCGACGAGAAGTTGATGGAAAAGTATTTTGAAGGCGAAGAGCCAACCCCCGACCAGGTGACCGACCTCATTCACCAGGCCGTCGCCCACGGCACGCTCGTTCCCATCCTCTGCGTCTGCGCCAAAACGGGTGTCGGTCTGCCGGAATTGCTCGACGGCCTGATCACCTGCTCCCCGCCGCCGGCTGACGTGGAACGCAAAGCAATGAAAGACGGCGCGGAAGTCGAACTCAAAGCCGACCCGGACGGCCCGCTCGTCGCTCAGGTCTTCAAAACCCGCATCGACCCCTTTGTGCAGAAGCTCTCGTATATCCGCATCTATTCCGGCTCGATGAAGAAGGACGACGTCGTCCACACCACCACAGCTCGCAAAGGAGTCAAACTCGGCCCGCTGCTCGACGTGCAAGGGGGCGAAACCAAGCCGGTCGAGTCAGCCAGCGCGGGAGAAATCATCGCCATTGCCAAAATGGAAGATTTGCACACCGGCGATACGCTCGGCGACCTCACGATGGAGAAGATCAAGTTCCCCACGCCCATGGTCGGACTCGCCGTCACCCCCAAAAGCCGCAACGACGAAGCCAAGCTATCCGCTTCGCTCCACAAGCTCTTGGAAGAAGATTCCACGCTCCGGCTCGACCGGGATTCGCAAACGAAGGAGCTCGTGATCACGGGCATGAGCGACCTGCACCTGCAAATGAT
>CAYUJE010000057.1:19714-24168 GCA_964444865.1 uncultured Pirellulaceae bacterium
ATCGAAAAAGGGTTCATGGAACGGCTGGAGAAAGGGGTCATCGCCGGCCAGATGGTGCAGGATGTGGCGGTGGAGGTTCACTTCGGCAAGCATCACGAAGTTGATTCCAGCGAAGCGGCTTTCAAGATCGCCGGCTCGATGGCGTTTCGCAACGTCTTCCAGCAGGCGAAACCCGCCCTGCTGGAGCCGGTCGTGAAAATGGAAATCACGGTCCCCGAATCGAACGTCGGCGACGTCTACAGCGACATGTCCAGCCGCGGCGGCCGCGTGCAAGGAAGCGACAACGCCGGCGGGGCCTTCACCGTCGTCCACGCCGAGGTCCCCCTCCGCGAAGTCACCACCTACGCCCGCACCCTCAGCAGCATGACCGGCGGCCAAGGAAGCTTCTCCATGGACTTCAGCCACTACGACGTCATGCCCGGCAACGTTCAGCAAGAGATCATCAGCAAGGCGGCGCTGCACGAGGAGGAAGAGGAGTAGGAAGAGCTCTCATTCACTCTGCCTAGAGCGGAAGCCCGGTGGCCGAACGACACGATTCAACCGGCGGCGGCCAAACCGGCCTGCCATCGGAACCGATCCGATCCGCCGCTCGGTTGCAATCGATTGTTCGGCGATTGGTTATCCTTAGCCACCAAACTTCTTCGACAGCCGCGGATAGAGACGAGCCATCAATTCTGTGTCAGCGAAATCAAGGTCTTTAACGAGCTTTGGCCACTTGATTTTGGATTCTGGAATATCCTCTTGCGTGACACTTTCGTACGCAGTCTGGCCAGCGCTGTACACAACGTCGTCAATTGCCTCCGGTGTCGCGACATCAGCTAGTGTGTCCGGGTTTTTCAGCGCGGACTCATAAACAGTACGGCCGCGACCAATCAGCCAGCTTCGGAAATAGTCGAATGTATCGTCGGGGGCTCCACCATGAATCAAGTAAGCCGCGCCCCAAAGCCGCCATGTGCGAGAATCGGCGAAGTAGGATGAGCAACGCCGCTCAAATGCCAGGATCTCAGCTGCGGAAAGTGTCGAAAGAAAGTCAATGAGCGGGTTGGCGTCGATGCCACCGTTCTTCTTAACAACAACATTGGAGCCAATCAATTGCCAGAATCGCTTCGGCGCCATTTCGATAACTGTGCCCATACTTGCTCCTACGAGTTTCTGCCGCCGAACGACCAAGCTAACCCGCCGGGAACAAGCCGGCGCAAACGACGTTGATTTCACGAAAGGCTCAACTCGCCGGCTTGTTCCCGATCGGGTTGAGCGACTTGTTATGCCGCGCTGCGGTTTCGTCCCAGTTCGCTGTTGCCATTCCTTAACCCAGGTATCGACGTTGATGAGTCAACTCAGTGTCCATTGAATCAGGACGCTCCTCTATCAATTCATGATCTGGAACCGTGTGGAAGGAGACGACGACCCAATGCGAACCAGAGACAACCGCCTGATGCCAACTGTTGGGCGGAATCGACGCCCACCGCGCGACGAGATGTGCCCGTGGATCATCTGTGAGCAGATGCGATCGCCAGTCGTCGCCAACGTGAATCTGAAGATCACCGGAGCCGCAATACGACATGACGCGTTGGTGGCTATTTGGATGGCGCTCGGCACCGCTCGCGCTGTTGCCGCGCAAGACAAAGACCCAGCTTGAGCGGATGAAACTCGGTAGTTTGTCCGTGTAGATGGCCAGTGGCACCGATTCCCACGCCAAGGGAGCGGTCGGGGTGTCATTCAGATTTGCCTCGACGCGCGATGCCATCGGGTCGATCACCGCACGCACTGACGGATCGCGCACGAGCCTGTCAAGCAGTTGAAGAGTCGCAAGTTCGAGTTCGTCGTCAACTGTGTTTATCATGTGAATCACGGCTACGATTAGCGGCATAACGTAAAGGTAACGGGGGGCGAGGAGAAGAGCTTGACTTCAGGACCGACTGCGCCGAGCCCTCCCGTTCACCGATTTGTTCGTTGGCGATCGTTGATTCAAGAGTAAAAGTTCAACTGGTGGACTCATCGTTCGGGCGAAGCGTTACTTGGCGCCTCGTCGTATCAAGTAGTCGGCATAGATTCCACCGTGAGACCCGCACTCACACTGCTGCGTGACTTTCAACGCGGTCATGTTGTTTTTGTCTTTCGCGTTGATGTCAGCGCCGGCCGCAAGTAACAAGTCGACAATATCACCTCTTTGCGGTTTCTTCATCGACATACTACGGGAATAAACGCCATAGATCAAAGCGGTTGCATCGTTGTTACTCCTGGCGTTGACGTCTGCGCCCAGCTCAATCAGTAACTTAACAACGCCCCGAGCATCGAGATTGCAAGCCTGCATCAGCGGTGTCATACCGCTGTCATCGGCTGCGTTTACCTCCGCACCATGTTTGATGAGCAACCGTACCATCTTGACACTCTTCGCTCTCATGATGGGAGTGTGCCCATCGAAGCCTCGTCCGTCGGGATCCGCTCCAGCGGTCAGCAGAACTTTCGCGATTTCAAATGCATTCCGACCGACCGCGTGATGCAGCGGACGATTTCCAGCCGCATCCGGGCCATTGGGATCATGGCCTTTTGCCAAGAGCGATTCAATTTCGCTCAGGTCATTGTTTTGAACAGCCTTGGACAGCTTCCATCGAACGCCCATCAGACACCTAGTTTCCCAACGAACGAAAAAGTTAACCAGCCGCCGTTAGACGTTGGGGCGGCAAGCGACGGCGCTCGTTGGAACGCTTCGAAGCGGCAAACGATATCGCCGGGTCTGGTTCAACGACTTGTTCGCTGGCCGGCCCATCTATCCAGGAAAACCCAGCCGGAGAGATTGAACCTGCCACTCCGCCTCGGGTGCTGGGTCTGCATCAACTCCGTTATGCAGAGCCAGAACCGCGAGGCGGAGCGTAAACGTGCGGTCAATATCGCATGGCGGCAGCCCTGTGAAAAGACTCCCGATGGAATATCCACCGCGCAAGAAATCTCTCTCGCTACCCAGATGCACCCCGCAATCAACTCAATCCACGTCCCAACTTAAAAGACGAGGCCAGCGAACGCTCCGGTTAACGTGGCGGCGACCAGAAACCGTTTCTTTCAAGTCCGACGACATCCGCCGCTCACGTTCAACCGATTGTTAGCCTCGCGACGATCCGTCACGTGTCAATGCCAACCTACGATCTCGTCGCGACGATAGAGACGTCTTTTGTCCCGCGCGAGTTGCTCCGCCGGGCCAATGAACTCAAAGCTCTCTGCGTCGGCATCGCGTAGTCGGCGATTCAAATAATATACTTGCTCGTCGTCCTTACTGTAGAATCCACCAACCTTTTTCCAACACCCGACGTTTGCCTTTGGAAGCATCGCGCAACCGCAGAATACAAAATGGGCGTCTTTTCCAAACCGGCCATCGTTCATGGAAACGAACGAATCCGCACTGGCCTTTCGCACCCAGTTCGGCTTGCCGTCAAAGTTGTAGTAATAGACTCGCTCTTTGTCCTTTCCAAAACCGTATGGGGCGCGATGACCCATCCCAAGGTCGTTGCAACCGTCATCGCAAACGACGAATGATTCAGCGTCCGCATCCTTAATCTTTCCGCCAATCGTCCAGACAAACTGACCATCGGTGGTGTAGGTGTAGTTTAGAGCGCGAAACGTGGACGGACGGGCGTTTCGCAATCGTGATCCGTGGCAGTAACAGTGTTTGTGATCTTTTGCGAAGCCCCCTAGGTAAAATCGAAAGGTGGCTGGATCAGCACCGAAGACGAGTTGGGCTCCCCAGAATACCTCAGCTCCACGAATCCAGTACCGAGTCATTGGGTCGCGTTCACGGTAAGCGTTCCCAGGCGGAAACTCGCGAATGTCGTCGGCAAGAGGCATCGGTCTTCGGTTGAAAAGGCTAACGACGGCCGTAACCGGGCGGCCGGCAAGAAGTCTGATTTCAAAACACGGGTCTTCGGCCGCTCCGGTTCACGGCATGGTTATCCGACTTTTCTTGTACTATGTTCCACGACTGCCCAATTGATCCACGCTTCACGCGCAATGCGTAGTTGGACCTTCATTTCATGGTCAATCCATCGCACGACCAAGATTCGATCCACCAACATCGCCAGTGATAATCGCGAACGTGTGGCGAACCGGCTACTTTCCGAGTGAAACGAGTCGACGATGACTTGCCTTTGATTTTCATCAACGAGAGTTTCAAACGGGCATGGAGCGAATAGTATTAATGAATGCGCGCGGTCAAGCCAAAAGGCAAATGGTCGACAGAGCTCGACGTCGTGCTCTTCGAACCTGAGAGTCCGAATGAACGGAAGTGCGAGGACAAGTCTGCCGATCAATGACATGCAACGCGGTGCCCGTTCCTGCGGCGATGGTGGGAGGTATGGATTCAGCAACTTGTCGTCACACATAGAGCTGGATGTTATGCCTGTCGGATAACGACACCGATCACGGGGCGGCGACGATTAATTGTCCATTGCAAATCCGCCCGA
>CAYUJE010000058.1:0-24098 GCA_964444865.1 uncultured Pirellulaceae bacterium
ATGCAGGCCTTTGGCTACACCGTCGAGACCATGCAGTTCATGCTGCTGCCGCTGGTCTACGAAAAGCGAGATCCGATCGGCTCCATGGGTAACGATTCCGCCCTAGCCGTTCTCAGCGACCAGCCGCGGATGCTCTACGACTACTTCAAGCAACTCTTTGCGCAGGTGACCAATCCGCCGGTCGATTCGATCCGCGAAGAAGTGATCATGTCATTGGAGTGTTACGTCGGCCCGGAAAAGAACCTGCTCGAATCAACCGAAGAACACGCTCATCGGCTCTTGCTCTCCCACCCCATTCTCACCAACGAGGAGTTGGCGGCCCTCAAGAATATTGACCACCGGGGTTGGAAAGCCAAGACGATTGACATCACCTGGCCGCGGAGCGAGGGCGAGGACGGCCTCCAAAAGGCCATTCAGCGAATTTGCTCCGAAGTGGAGCAGGCCATCGAAGACAATTACTCGCTGGTGATCTTATCCGACAGGAACCTCGGCCCCGAGCGAGTTCCGCTTAGTTCGCTCCTCGCTTGCGGAGCAGTGCATCACCATTTAATTCGCAAGGCCAAGCGGACCCGCCTGGGAATCATTCTGGAAACCGGCGAAGCTCGCGAGGTGCATCATCACTGCTTGCTGGTCGGCTACGGCGCGGATGCCATTAATCCCTACCTGGCATTTGAAGCCCTCTGGCAAGCCCAGCGGGACGGCCTGCTTCCCAAGGAGTACGACGACGAGAAAATCGTTCACGGCTATCAAAAGGCCGTGGCCAAGGGAATGCTTAAGGTCATGAGCAAGATGGGGATTTCGACGCTCCATTCCTATAAGGGGGCTCAGATCTTTGAAGCGGTAGGCTTGCAGAGCGACGTTGTCGATAGCTGTTTTGCCGGCACTGCCAGTCGCATCCAGGGTGTGAACTTCAACATCCTGGCGCAAGAATCACTTCGCCGCCACGAAATTGGCTTTCCCAGCCGGGCCGAGCAACGGCTGCCGGTGCTCCCCAACCTGGGCGAATTTCATTGGCGAGCAGATGGCGAGCGCCACATGTGGGATCCGGAGTCAATCTCCGACATTCAGATGGCGGCTCGTGAAAACAATGCCGATGCCTACTGGCGGTTCAGTAAACATTCCAACGACGACGCCACCCGCAAGTGCGCGCTGCGTGGCCTGTTGAAATTCAAAGACGGAATGACGCCGATTCCTTTGGCGGACGTGGAACCGGCCACGAGCATCGTCAAGCGATTCTGCACAGGTGCCATGAGCTTTGGCAGCATCAGCGCCGAGGCACACGAGACGCTCGCGATTGCCATGAACCGCGTCGGCGGCAAGAGCAATACGGGCGAAGGGGGCGAAGACCCCGAACGCTTCAAGCCGCTTCCCAATGGGGATTCCAAACGGTCGGCCATCAAGCAAGTCGCTTCGGGCCGCTTTGGCGTCACCATCAACTACCTGGCCAATGCCGACGAGTTGCAAATCAAAATGGCTCAGGGAGCCAAGCCGGGAGAAGGGGGTGAATTGCCGGGCCACAAAGTGGACGAATTCATCGCCCGCATTCGCTACTCCACGCCGGGTGTGGGGCTCATCAGCCCGCCGCCGCATCACGATATCTATTCCATCGAGGATTTGAAGCAACTCATACACGATCTGAAGAACAGCAATCCCGCCGCGCGCATTAGCGTCAAACTGGTGAGCGAAGTCGGTGTCGGCACGATTGCCGCCGGGGTGGCCAAGGCCCATGCCGACCACATTTTGATTTCTGGCGATACCGGCGGCACGGGGGCGTCACCGCTTACCAGCATCAAGCACGCTGGTTTGCCGTGGGAACTTGGCATCAGCGAAACGCACCAGACGCTCGTGATGAACGACCTCCGCAGTCGGGTTGTGCTGCAAACGGACGGCCAGATCAAGACCGGCAAAGACGTCGTAATTGCCGCCCTGCTGGGAGCGGAAGAGATGGGATTTTCAACCGCTCCGCTGGTCACGCTCGGCTGCATCATGATGCGGAAGTGCCACCTCAACACCTGCCCGGTCGGCATCGCCACGCAGGACCCCGTCCTGCGGCAGAAATTCGCCGGCAAGCCGGAGCACGTGATTAATTATCTCTTCATGGTCGCGGAAGAGGCCCGGCAGATCATGGCCCAACTCGGCTTCCGGACATTCAACGAAATGATTGGGCGCGTGGATATGCTGGAAACCAACGAGGCCCTTAAACACTGGAAGGCGCAGGGAATCGACCTTTCTCCGGTTCTGATGCCGGCCCAAAAGCCCAATCCAGAAGTCGAGGTCTATTGCACCAAGAAGCAGAAGCACCAGTTAGAACTGGCTCTCGACAACACCTTGATTGAAAAGAGCCGCAAGGCGATCGAAAAGCGGCAGAAGGTGAAGTTCGAGGAGAAGATCATCAACACCAACCGCACCGTCGGCACCATGCTCAGCCATGAGATTGCCAAGCGGTGGGGCGCTGAACTGCTGCCGGACGGAACCATCCACATCAAGTTCACGGGCAGCGCGGGACAAAGCTTCGGCGCATTTCTGGCCGAAGGGGTGACGCTGGAACTGGAAGGAGATGCCAACGACTATGTGGGCAAGGGGCTCTCCGGCGGACGGATCATCGTCTATCCTCCCAAAAAGTCGGTCTTCAAGCCCGAAGACAACATCATCGCCGGCAATGTGGTGCTCTACGGCGCGACGAGCGGCCATGCATTTTTCCGCGGGAGGGCGGCCGAAAGATTCTGCGTCCGCAATAGCGGCGCGCATGCCGTCATTGAAGGTTGCGGCGACCACGGTTGCGAGTATATGACGGGGGGAATGGCGGTGCTGCTCGGACCGACGGGCCGCAATTTCGCAGCCGGCATGAGCGGCGGCATTGCCTATGTGCTGGCGAACAAAGACGCCTTCCGCCTCAATTGCAATCTGGGGACGGTCGAGCTCGAAACGGTTGAATCGCCCCAGGACATCGCCGACTTGCTGAATTTGATTGAACTGCATTTCAAGTTCACGAAGTCCACGGTGGCAGATCGCATTCTGCAAAGCTGGCCGGAATCGATTTCGCAGTTTGTAAAAGTTATGCCCACGGACTACAAACGGGTCCTCTTGGAACGGGCGAAGCACGACGAGGAAGTCGAGGCAGGTGTGCATGGAGTGGATGGGTAACGAGGCGGACAGAACGCGGACAGTAGCTGGAGTATTGGATCATGGGTAAGCCGACTGGTTTTAAGGAATATCCTCGCAAAACGGTGCCGTACCGCGACCCCGTCGCGCGCGTGGGGGACTTTCTGGAAATCTTCACGCCTCCGGCGGAAGAGCATCTCAAGAACCAAGGGGCTCGCTGCATGGATTGCGGGGTGCCGTTTTGCCAAAGCGCCACCGGCTGTCCGATTGATAATCTGATTCCGGAATGGAATGACCTGGTCTACCGCGGTCGCTGGCGGGATGCGTTGGATCGGCTGCACAAGACGAACAACTTTCCGGAATTCACCGGGCGCACTTGCCCCGCTCCGTGCGAGGGAGCCTGCGTTCTGGGTATCACCGATCCCGCGGTGACGATCAAGAACATTGAAAACGCCATTATCGACCGCGGCTTTGCCGAAGGCTGGATTGTTCCCGAGCCGCCACCGAAGCGGACCGGCAAGAAAGTGGCCATCATCGGCAGCGGCCCTTCCGGTCTGGCAGCGGCTGCGCAGCTCAACAAGGTGGGGCATAGCGTCACCGTCTACGAACGGGCGGACCGCATCGGCGGCCTCTTGATGTATGGCATTCCGAATATGAAGCTCGACAAGGGTGTGGTGCAGCGGCGAGTGAACCTGCTCAAGGAAGAAGGGGTAACCTTCGTCACCGGTGCCGATGTTGGAAACAATCAATCAGCCGGTTATGTAGATCCCAAGAAGCTTCACGAAGAAAACGACGCCGTCTTACTTTGTACCGGTGCGACGAGGCCCAACGATTTAACGATTCCCGGCCGGGGCTTGGACGGAATCTACTTCGCGATGCAATTTTTGACTGCGAATACCAAGAGTCTGCTCGACAGCCAGCACGCGGACGGGAAGTATATTTCCGCCAAGGACAAGGATGTGATTGTCATCGGCGGCGGCGACACGGGCACCGACTGCATCGGCACTTCGATGCGGCACGGTTGCAAGAGCCTCGTCAATTTTGAGCTCCTCCCCCAGCCGCCGGAAACCCGTGCCCCGGATAATCCTTGGCCGCAATGGCCGCGGATTTTTCGCACCGACTATGGCCATCAGGAAGTGGCGGCCAAATTCGGAGCCGACCCGCGCACCTATTGCGTGATGAGCAAGGAATTCGTCAGCGACGACCACGGGGGAGTTGCCGGCATTCGCACAGTGCAGGTCGAATGGACCAAAGACGACGCGGGAAAATGGAAATTGAATGAGATTCCCGGAAGCGACAAGTTCTGGCCCGCCCAGATTGTGCTGCTGGCCATGGGCTTTAAGGGGCCGGAACAATACGTGGCCGAGATGCTCGGCATCGCCGTTGATCCGCGAACCAACTATCAGGCGACCCACGGCAAATTCGCCACCAGCATCCCCAAGGTCTTCGCCGCCGGCGACTGCCGCCGCGGGCAATCACTCGTCGTCTGGGCCATCAACGAAGGGCGCGGAGCGGCGCGGGCCGTGGATGAATTCTTGATGGGGAGCAGTGATTTAGCCGCTCCTGGAATCACGCTGGGAATGCTGCGGGCGTAACGAAACAGAGAAGTTATTTCTGCTTATCGGCCAGCCGGAACGAATCCAAAAACCGGCGGACATCTTCGTCTTTCAGGGATGATTCCAGCCCGCCTACCCATACGGCATAGATGTGCTGTTTGGTCACGAGCATGCGCACGTGAATGACAATCGGCTTGCCGTCGATGGTTTCGGTGAAGGTCATTTCCTTTCCCGGGTTGCCATCCATCTGGAAGTCGGTGGACCTGGTCAAGTTTCCGCCAGGTAAGGATTGCTTGCGCTGGATGGCTAGCGCCAAAACCTCTTGCGAAGATTCTCCTGGTTTCCCATGGAGTTGGCTTAACAAGCCGGCGGAGCTTACCTTGACGGAAAAATAGGGGCCGTCAGGGCCAAGTGCGCGGCCATTGACCAGCGTCAATGAATCGAATCCATTTCGCGGAAAAGGGACAGCCTTCGTGGAGGGCCAATCAATCGTGTATCCCCCCAATAACGGATAGGGTTCCCACTTTGCCTGACCGGGATTCATCTGCTTCCATTGCTGCTCAAAAAACTCGGGGGGCAACTTGCTCGTTCGGGCAGGAGCCCGCGGCATATGCTTCATCGCCGATCGAAACCCGATAATGCCGACAAAAACCAGCAATCCAAGCAGCAAGACCACTCCACCGCCAACGCCCGCAATCAACCCCCAAGGCTTGCCGCTCGAAGCAGGTGCTGCCGAATATGGGGGATACGCCGCACCGTAGGCATGGCTTGGTCCGGTTGCCGCCGGAAAGGACATCGGGGAATTGGCTAATGGCCCACTGAGGACAGGAATCGTCATCGCTTGTCCGCAGGTGGGGCAAGCGACCCGTTGGCCGGCCAACGAATCGTTGGCGGCAAAGCGGCTTCCGCAGGAGCAGGTTGCGGGGATGGGCATGAGTATCGGCAACAAAGAGAGGGAGCGACCAAGGAGACGCTAACGCTTTCGTAATAGTCTAACAGACTCACAGGCTTCGATTTGGATGGCTGAAAGTCTACCCTACCATTTCTTTTTGCTTCCATTTATCCGACAATCTTGAGACCAGCCTTTCAGCGTTGTGGATTCCTGTTTCGGCAGGCTCCACTTCGTCCCACCAATGGACCAGCCGCCATGAAGTTCACCCTTTCTGCTATTGCTCTCGTATTGGCTTGTGCGAATTCAATTTTGGCTGCCGAGGATCCTCTCAAGGACCTGCTGGCCAAGCCGATTTTGGATGGCGAGACGGTGCAAAGCGAAGTGCAGGCCTTTCTTGACGCCCGCGTTCCCAAAATGCCCCAGGCGGCGTCGCAGGAGGAGTGGGAGAAACTGGCGGCCAAGATGCGGGCCGAGACTCTGGAAGAAGTGGTTTTTCGTGGCGAGGCGGCGAAGTGGCGCGATGCTCCCGGAAAAGTGGAATGGCTCGAGACCATCGAAGGGGGCGAAGGGTACAAAATCAAAAAGCTGCGATATGAGGCAATTCCGGGGATGTGGATCCCGGCCTTGCTTTACGAGCCGGTAAAGCTGCAAGGCAAACACCCCGTTTTCCTGAATGTCAACGGTCACGATGGAAAGGGCAAAGCCGCCGATTACAAGCAGACTCGCTGCATCAACCAGGCCAAACGAGGAATCATCGCGCTCAACGTGGAATGGTTCGGGATGGGACAACTCCGGGAGCCCGGCTTCAGCCATCCGATGCTCAATCAAATTGACCTCTGCGGCAGCAGCGGCCTGGCTACGTTTTATCTGGCCATGAGTCGCGGGATTGACCTGCTCCTCAAGCACGAGAACGCCGATCCCCAGCGGGTCGGTGTGGCGGGACTTTCCGGCGGCGGCTGGCAGACGATTATTATCAGCTCGCTGGATACGCGGGTGACGTTAACCAATCCGGTGGCCGGCTATTCGAGCTTCCGGACCCGGATTTTCCACCATGCGGATCTGGGGGACTCCGAGCAGACGCCCGTGGATCTCGCCACCACCGCGGACTACGCACAATTGACGGCCATGCTCGCGCCGCGCGTCGCGCTGCTGACTTACAACGAAAAGGATCAGTGCTGCTTTGCCGCACCGCATGCTTTGCAACCGCTGCTGGATGCCTCCGCTCCCGTCTACAAGTTGTTTGGCAAAGAAGCCAATCTGCACTCGCATGTGAACTACGACCCCGGCACGCACAATTTCGAAAAGGACAATCGACAGGCGCTGTACAAAGTCATTGGCCAGCACTGGTACTCGGGCGACGCCAACTTTTCCGCGGATGAAATTCCTTGTGACAAAGAGATCAAAACACTCGATCAACTTAAAGTGGAATTGCCGGCAGGCAACTTAGATTTGCACCAACTTGCCTTGCGTCTGGCCTCTGGATTGCCACATGCCCCGGCACCACCCAAAGAAGGCAAGGAACTGGCCCAATGGAAAGCCGATGCCCGCAAACGGCTGGCGGCGGTCATTGCGTATCATCCCTGGGAAGCGGACGGAACCAAGGTGAGCGAGGAAGAAAGCGGTGGTTTCAAGGTGATTCGCCGGAAGCTGAAAATTGCCAAGGAGTGGACGGTTCCCGCGATTGAATTTACACCAGCCGACGCCAAATCCACGGTCCTACTCTTGGCCGACGGCGGGCGCGGAGCTGCCGAGGAGCGAATCAAGAAGCTGCTGGATGAGAAGGTCCGTGTCGTGGTGCTGGAGCCCTATTTGTTTGGCGAATCCAACGTCAAAAACCGGGCCTATCTCTTTGCACTGTTGGTCTCCGCGGTTGGCGAGCGGCCGCTCGGCGTGCAAACTAGCCAGGTGGCCGCTGTAAGCCGTTGGCTCAATAAGGAATATGGCCACAGTGTCCGGCTCGAAGCCATCGGCCCGCGAACCTCCCTCATCGCTCTGGCCGCAGCCGGTTTGGAGACCGACTCTATCAGCGGCGTCGGTACGGAAGGAGAACTCACCTCGCTCAAGCAGATTATCGAGCAGAACAATACGGTGGACCGAACCCCCGAACAATTCTGCTTTGGCCTGCTGCAGCAATTTGATATCCCGCATCTGAAGGTGCTTGCTACCCGACAATAAACCATTCACTCCCACGAATCCAACATGCGCTATTTACTTGCCGTCGCCACAATGGCGATCCTGTCTGCTACTTCGCTCGCCGCCGATTGGCCTCAATTTCGCGGACCAACGGGAAACGGAATCTCCACGGAAAAGAATCTCCCCATCGAGTGGAACGAGTCCAAAAATATCGCCTGGAAGCAAGAAATTCCTGGCAAGGGCTGGTCGTCCCCATCGCTGTTTCATGGCCGGCTTTATCTAACCACGGCGGTGCTGGCGGATGACAAGCTGTCCCAGCGGGCACTTTGCTTGAACGCAGTTGACGGCAAGATGATATGGGACATCGAAGTATTTTCGCAGGATGCGGCATCGGCTCCCAAGATTCATGGCAAAAACAGCCACGCCAGCCCCACACCCCTCGTGGAAAGCGGCAAAGTTTATGTCCATTTTGGCCATCAAGGAACTGCATGCCTGGACCTGGATGGAAAAACAATTTGGAAGACGCAGGAGTTAGCCTACCCGCCCGTGCATGGCCAAGGTTCTTCGCCCATTCTTGTGGACGGACTGTTAATCTTCAGTTGCGATGGTGGAAAGGATCCTTTCGTCGCCGCCCTCGACGCCAACACCGGCAGCGTTCGTTGGAAGTTCGCGCGTGAAAGCGACTACGCCAAACGGTTTGCCTTCGCCACCTGCGAAGCCATTACCGTGAACGGCAAAAAACAGATCATCAGCCCCGGAGCTGGCGTGGTAAACGCGATTGATCCTGAGACCGGCAAAGAAATCTGGCGAGTCACCTACGATGGTTACAGCGTCATTCCGCGCCCAGTCTTTGGGCATGGTCTGGTTTTTCTGAGCACCAGCTACGATTCCCCGAACATTCTGGCGATCCGGCCCGATGGCCACGGCGACGTCACCGACACGCATGTCGAATGGTCGCTGAAGAAAGGTGCGCCGCACACTCCTTCCCCCCTGCTGGTCGGCGACGAGCTTTATCTGGTTTCGGATGGTGGAATTGCCTCCTGCGTGGACGCCAAAACAGGGGACGTGCATTGGAGCGAACGGATCGGCACCAAGTTTTCGGCTTCCCCCGTTTATGTGGACGGAAAAATCTACTTCCAGGACGAAGAAGGGAAAGGAACGGTCCTCTCCGCGGGAACTAAGTTCCAAAAACTTGGCGAAAATGGCTTTAAGGAACCGACGCTGGCCTCCTACTGCGTGGGGGATGGAGCGATCTTTGTGCGCACGGATAAGCGGCTTTATAGGGTCGCCGAAGGAAGGTAATTCAGCGAGGGAATATAGAATTAGCGGGATAAATGCTCCGGCCTCGCACTTGGATTTCCGCCCTTTGGCCGCTAAAATCCAGGAAGCTTTGAGCAGCCGTTCGCGCATACCTGGGGAGCATTCAAGCACGTGGACCTAGACCGTTTTTTCGCACCATATAATCCTCCGCGCACTTCGCTCATTGATTGCCTTGCCTACTGGGCGGACATTCAGCCGCAGGATGTCGCCTACCGGTTCACCGATGGCGAGGAAGAGGAATGGTCATTGACCTATGAACAGTTCAACGCCAAAGTGGCGGCTGTTGCGGCGCGCTTAACGCAACTCAAAATGCGTGGAGAGCGGGCGCTCCTCCTTTATCCCCAAGGACTCGATTTTCTCATCGGGTATTACGGTTGTCTGGCTGCCGGTGCGGTTGCCGTTCCGGCCTATCCGCCGCGGCGCAACCGGAACATGGCCCGCATCCAGGCCATTTCGGACGATGCCCAGGCCAAGGTCGCGCTCACGCTTCACGAGGTTTCGGAGCGCAGCGCCGACTTGCTGGACGAAGCCCCGCGGCTCAAGAGCCTTACATGGATCGCCACCGACCAAATTGGGGACGACGAAGGGAAGGCTTGGAAGCCCCGGAAGATTTCTCCTTCCGACCTGGCAATGCTGCAATACACGTCGGGTTCCACTGGCACGCCCAAGGGGGTGATGCTGACCCACGCCAATTTGATGCACAACTGCCAGATCATCTGTTGGGGGTTTGAGCCGACGCGCGACAGCAGCGGCCTCTCCTGGCTGCCGACCTATCACGATATGGGGTTGGTAGGGGGTGCGCTTAAAGCCATGTTCTACGGCCGCCCGGCCACCATCATGTCCCCGATGGCCTTCCTGCAGAAGCCGGTCCGCTGGCTCCGAGCCATCAGCAAATATCGCGTCAGCATCAGTGGCGGGCCGAACTTCGCCTATGACCTTTGCACGCAAAAGATCACAGACGATCAGTTGGAAGGAGTTGACCTTAGTTGTTGGAAAGTCGCCTTCAACGGCGCGGAGCCGGTTCGGGCGGAGACGCTGGAGAAATTCACTCAGCGGTTCTCGCCGTATGGGTTCAAGCATACTTCGCACTACGCCTGCTACGGCATGGCGGAGACCACGCTGATCGTCACCGGCAGTTACTCGGGACGCGGGCCGGTCATTCGCTCCTTCGATAGCAAGGGGCTCGACAACCGGCAGGTGATTCCCGTCCAAGACGACGCGTCTGGCTCGCGGGCACTCGTCGGTTGCGGGCGTGTGCTTCCCGATGAGCAAGTCGCCATCGTCAATCCCGATACGCACGAGCGACTTGCTGCCGATCAGATCGGCGAAATCTGGGTCAACAGCCCTTCCGTCACTCAAGGCTACTGGAACAAGCCCGAGGCAACTGCTGGTGCCTGCAATTTCCGTCTGGCCAGCGGCGAAGGGCCTTTCCTCCGTACAGGGGATTTCGGCTTTTTCTTTGAAGATCAGTTGTATGTCACCGGCCGGCTGAAGGACTTGATTATTGTCCGCGGAGTCAACCGCTATCCGCAGGACATTGAGATGACTGTGGAAAAGGCCAGCCCCAAAATCCAGCCAAGCGCCGTGGGGGCTTTTGCCGTGGACCTGAAAGGGAGAGAACGGCTGATTATCGTGGCCGAGGTGGAACGAACCCGCCGCGATGATTGGAGCGATGTGATTGCCGCGGTGCGCCGCGATGTTACTTCCGAACACGAACTTCCTCCCGATGCCGTGATCCTGGTCCGGTTTGGTTCCATCCCCAAGACATCGAGCGGAAAGATTCAGCGCCATGCTTGCCGGGATGAGTTCCTCGCAGATACGTTGCAGATCATTTCCCAGTGGCGAAGCTGGGAGGAACCATCAGCGGATCCTGGTCCGCCGACAGCCACGCCCGCCGCAACTCCCTCTCCGGCAAGTGAACTTGCTGCAGAACTGCCGGATGTCAATCAGGCGGTCGTGCACGAGGTCATGACGCACGTCCGGCAGATCGCCAAGGAGCGGGCCAAAAACCTGACGGTCGACTCCAACATTGTCACCGACATGGGGCTCGATTCTCTGGAACGGCTCCAAATCGCCAACACTCTTGAGGAGACATTCGGCGGCCGGTTCCCCGAAGATGTGCTCGCCGAAATGTCCACCGTGCGGGAAGTCGCCTTGGCGATTGAGAAATATATTGGCACAGAACCCCGTGTGCAGCGGACCTTCGACACCGCCGGCACGCCGCTTATCGAAGGGGGTGAAATTCCTCCCGAATGTTACGACTTCAGCCAGATGCCCGAGTATCGCAAGCTGAAGCAGACCATGCGGCTCATGCAAGCAACAGGCGTTCCCAATCCGTACTTCAGCGTGCACGAGTCCGTGGCGCGAGACACTACGCGCATCGGCGGCCGGGAACTGATTAGCTTCGCCACCTACAACTACATCGCCATGTCCGGCGATCCGGCGGTCAGCGCCGCGGCTAAAGAAGCGGTCGATAAATACGGCACAAGCGTTTCCGCCAGCCGGCTGGTTTCGGGAGAAAAGCCCGTCCATCGGCAGTTAGAACAGGGAATTGCGGATTTCCTCGGTGTCGACGACTCGATTGTCTTTGTCGGCGGACATGCCACCAACGAAACAACCATCGGCCACCTCGTCGGCGCGGGGGATTTGATCGCGCACGATGCCCTGGATCACAACAGCATCATCCAAGGGGCACTGCTTTCCGGTGCTCGCCGCCGCCCCTTCCCTCACAATGACTGGCAAGCTCTGGATACCCTGCTGACTGAAACTCGTCACGAATACCGCCGAGTGCTTGTCGCCATTGAAGGGGTCTACAGCATGGATGGGGACTTCCCCGACCTGGCGAAGTTCATTGAGGTCAAGCAGAAGCACAAAGCGATTCTGATGGTGGACGAAGCACACTCCATCGGCACCATGGGCAAGACGGGGCGCGGCGTTGGCGAATACTTCGGCATTAACCCTCGCGACGTCGACCTCTGGATGGGAACCCTGAGCAAAACCTTTGGCAGTTGCGGTGGGTACATCGCTGGATGCAAGGAAGTCGTCGAGTATCTGAAATACACCGCACCCGGCTTTGTATTCAGTGTCGGCATTCCGCCGGGCGCGGCGGCTGCGGCGCTGGCGGCGCTCCAGGTTTTGCAAGCCGAACCACAGCGGGTTGCCAAAGTCCAAGAGAATGCCCGGCTGTTTTTGGAGCTCGCCAAGGCCAAGGGGCTGAACACGGGGATGAGCAACAACACCCCGATCGTACCGGTTATTCTGGGCAACTCCGTGCATGCCCTGCACCTTTCCCGCGCGCTCTTTGAGAGGGGGATCAACGTCCAGCCTATCCTCTATCCCGCGGTGGAAGAAGAAAAGGCTCGCCTCCGCTTCTTCATCACTTCCGCCCATTCGGCCGAGCAAATCCGCGCGACGGTCAATGCCGTTGCCGAAGAGGCGGCCAAAATTGACCCGCGGTATGTGAGCCACAAGTAACCGGGGGATGTCGCCCGTTTTCCCGCGGTTCAAACTCCCCGCGCCGCGGTGATGCCCGCGGGAAGAGTCCCTTGCTGGCTTAGAATCTCCTGCAGCCGCTCTTCGGCCAGGGAATGATAAGGGAGTCGCTTGTGCCAATACAGGATGCCAACGGCGGCACAAAGAGCGAGCAGAACGGCAAGGGGGTTGTATACAAGCTGGTCATCGGCAATCACGCCGCCAAACATCTCCCGCAGGGATGGGAGCAGATTGAAAAGGTCTGCAGCGGGAACATAGAGCCAGGACAGCAGTGAATTCGCTTGGACAGCTTCTAAGGTCGCGTATCCCGAGAGGACCGCCAGGCCATTATGCGTGAAATGGAACAGCATGGCCGGCCAGATACTGTTCGTTTTCACAGCGACGTAACCGATGACGATGCCAATCAGGAAAGCACTGAGCGACTGCTGGAGCAGCATGTGAACGACTCCAAACAAGGCGCTCGTAACGAGGATTGCTCCCCATTTGTGTCCGGTGCGCCGTAAGCCGTTAAGTATGAAGCCGCGGAATGCCAATTCCTCGCAAATGGCGGGCAGCAGGGCGAGCAACAAGATCAATTGCCAGGCAGGTGTACCATCCATGGCGGACCCGAGACCGGCCAGGGCTTCCTTGAGGGCCTGGCTCTTGGGATAAATCGCTTCAATCCCAAACCCCAGCCATTGCACGGCGGGATGCAAACTTGCCGCCAGCAAAACTGCTGCCGGCAGCGTGGTCCAATGCGAGGGGAATCGCAGCCCTAGCGAACCGAGGGGCTTGCGCGTGAGCATAATCGCCATCAAGCAGGCGGGGGTCGCGATGAGGGCAATTTGCACGACGAGAGTCGTGTTGATGAAGTCGATCGCGTCTTCGGGTGGGGGAAGCATGAAGCTGGAGAAAAAGCGAATCACCAGCAGCAGCATGCCGCAAAAGAGTGCTTCGCCAACCGTGGGAGCATCCTCGCGATGCACCAGCATCTGCCGCATCCACAGGCCCAGGCTGAATCGCTCGCTTTCGCGAAACAGGACCGACTCATTGTTGAACTGGTCGATGGCCCAGCGGATTGCAAACCAACAGGAAAGGGATGTGACCCCCGCCACTATCGGCAGATATTTCGCAGCTTCCAGAAGTTGTCCTTCAATCAGCGACCGCAAGAGCAGCATCATGCCGGTCAGTGGAATCATCGCTGTCCCAACGTCGAGCTGCGAGTTGGGGAGGAGCGCCAACATCATCAGCGGCAACGAAATCATGAGCAGCGGCAGCAGATAGTACTGTCCCTCCTTGGAGCTGCGGGCAAAGGCGGCGATGGCCAGCGACAGGGCGCTGAACATGGCTGAAATCGGCACGAGAGCCAGCACCAACCAGAAAATGGCGACGAGCGGCGGCGGACCGATGTGCATCGGCAGCGGCGAGGAGGCCATTTTTTCCAGTTGGGCGGCAATGAACGTGCCGGTCACCCCCATGCTGGCCAGATTGAGCAGGCTCGTGGCCATGCTGAAGGTCATTACCGTCAGCAATTTTCCCCAGACAATTTCGCTCCGCTTCGCGGGACTGGAGAGCAAAGTCTCCAGTGTTCCCCGCTCCTTTTCCCCCGCACATAAATCCACAGCCGGATAAAAGGCACCGGTGAGCGCCCAGACCAGAAGCACAAAGGGCAACACTTTAGACCAAATGGCGGCGCGCGCTTGCACCGGCTCGGCAACGTCCGTGTTCGCCAGATCAAAGGGAGCCACCGCAGTGACGGGCAGATTCTTCTGCTTGAGGTTTCCGGCGATCATGGCATCCCGCCACCGTCCAAGAATCGAGGTAACGCGGGTATGGGCGACCTGCGATTTGTCGCTGGCGGTGCTAATGAAAATCTCAGGCTGCGGAAGACTGGATGGGGCGGAATCATCTTTCACCACTTGTGCTTCTGCCAGGCGGCGAGAAAACTCTCTCGGAAAATAGATGACAGCGTCGCATTTTCCTGCTCGCACATCGGCCGTCGCCGCCGCGGCCACTTCTTCGCTGGTTTCACCACCGATTCCTATCTCCCGGAGCTGCAATTCCAGCAACTGAGACTCTCGCTCGGAACAAACATCAACGGCGAAATGCCCGTCTTCGATCAGCAGCGGCTGGGAAGGCAATGCCTCGGCACCGATGACCAGAATCCTGGAAGCATTTTCCTTGCGAAACTGCTGCACCTGGAACACGAGCATCGCCAGAATGGGATACAAGAGTAGCGGCAACACAACAATCGTGAACAACGTCCTCCGGTCCCGCATTTGGTCCCGCAGCTCGCGGCAGTAAATCAATTTGACGTTGGTCCAGAACATTGCGAGGAGAGGACAGAGGTCAGGAATGGGAGATGTGAAGCTTGGGAGAAGAGACTGGCGGCATTTGCAAGTCGCGGGTCATTTCCTCGTGGTCGCTGATGAGCTGAAAGAAAAGTTCTTCCAGGTCCTGCTCGCAATGCGTTTCTTGCAGTTCCGGCAAGGTCCCTTCCGCCAGGATATGGCCCCGATGCATGATGGCGATCCGGTCGCAGAGCCGTTCCGCCTCCCGCATGATGTGCGTGGAGAAAATGATGCACTTTCCCTGGTCGCGAAGTTCGCTGACCGTGCGGAGCAGGGCCCGGGCAACCAGCACGTCCAGTCCCGCGGTCGCTTCGTCGAAGATGAGGACCGGCGGGTCATGCACAATGGCCCGAGCGATAGATACCTTTTGCTTCATGCCGGTGGACATTTTCGCCCCCAGCACGTCTCGAATATCCTGCATCTTCAGCCGCTCAAACAGGGTTTCCATGCGTTCGCGCAGCAGACCTTCGGGCAGGCCATACAGCCGTCCGAAATAGGCAACCATCTCCCAGGCGGTCATCCGGTCATAGACCGCCGTGTTGCAAGAGACAAAGCCGATCTGGTGCCGAACTAATTCCGGCTGGGTAATGACGTCGTAGCCGTTGATCGATGCCGATCCGCTCGTGGGGCGAAGGACCGTGCTGAGAATGCGGAGGGCGCTGGTTTTTCCGGCGCCATTGGGCCCCAGCAGGCCGTATATCTCGCCCCGACAGGCATCGAAAGAAATGCCAGCCAGAGCCACGAATTCGCCCCGGCGGAGTTCCGCGTAGGATTTCGTCAGGGCCCGGACGTGAATCATGAGGAGGAGTCTGGGTGGTAGGAGGCGGATCCTGGAGCTTCAGCCGTCGCCGTTCCGAGGAGCGATGCTGAATCCTAGGTCACGGGGCGCGCGAGGTTTTCAAATGGCCGATCGCAGCACTTCTAACGATTAAGCCATGTGGGCGTCAGAAATGGCAAGATCGAACTTGCGAGTGAGCTACGTTTTCCCATTGGTCTCACTTCTCACCACGAATTCAACCGCCATGACCTATCCAGCCATCCAAGATTCCCTTGTCGACGCTCCAGACATTTCTGCGTCGGTGGCAGCGAGGATGTCCTTGCCCGGCGCTGACCAGTTCTTGCCCAAAGAGCCGGAGACCATGGAAGAAGCCGGACTAAGCGTGAACGACGTGGAGTCTTTGGTCCTTAAACAACTACTGATCAGCGAAACGTCAACCGGTCGCAAAATTGCGGAGCATATCAAGCTCCCGTTTGGAATTGTGCAGGAATTGCTGCGGAGCATGAAACAACAACTCCTGGTCAATTACAAAGCCCAAGCGTCGATGGGGGATTTCGATCACGAATTGACCGAGGAGGGGAAGAGACGGGCCCGCTGGTTCGCCGATCGCTGCACCTATTGTGGTGCCGCGCCGGTGCCGCTGCGCGACTATGTGCGAAGCATTGAGCTGCAGTCGGTCAAGCACGCGCGGCCCAAACTCAGCGACTTGCTGAGCGCCTTCAGCGAACTCTCCATGTCGTCCGCCACGATCAGCCAGGTGGGACAAGCGATCTTCTTCGGTCGCGGCCTGTTCCTCTACGGCCAGCCAGGGAATGGCAAGACCAGTATTGCGGAACGGGTAATTCGAGCCGTCAGCCAAACCATCTGGGTGCCGCGCACGATCACGGTCACCGGCGAGATCATTCGCCTGTTTGACCCGTCCAGCCACCAGGAAGTTCCCTGGGGCAGTTCCGGAAATCTTCTGGATTTCGCTCGTTACGATCGCCGCTGGGTTCGCATCCAGCGGCCGTCAATCATTGTCGGCGGCGAATTGCGGATGGAGCAACTCGACGTGACGAACAATAAAGCCACCGGCATCATCGAATCTCCGATTCAAATGAAAGCCAACGGCGGAGCGCTCGTCATCGATGACTTCGGTCGCCAGAAAATGAGCACCTCGGAACTTCTCAATCGCTGGATTGTGCCCCTGGAAAAGGGCATCGATTACCTTTCGCTCCCTTCGGGTCGGCAGATTCAGGTGCCGTTCGATCCGATATTGATTTTCTCCACAAATATCGACCCCAGTCATTTGGTGGACGAAGCTTTTCTCCGCCGGATTCCCTACAAAATCCAAGTTCATGATCCCTCTCTGGAGGAATTTCGCAGCCTGCTGCGCACGTGGTGCGACAAGCTGAAGATTCAGTTCCACGAAGAGGTGCTGGAACACTTGCTGACGCAGCATTACGGCCAAACCGGCCGCCCGTTCCGCTATTGCCACCCTCGCGATTTGCTGCTGCAAGTGAAAACGTACTGCGACTTCCACGAACTACCGCTCGAGCTAACAACGCGGGCCATCGACGTGGCGGTGAAGAATTACTTTGCCGAATTGTAAGCGCCGGGACTGGGGTGAAAATGCCCCCTGAAACAAGGGGGGCAGCCGTAGCCCCACGCGGCCCGCGTGAGGCTCATGGCATGTTCGCTGGCGCGAGGCGTGTGCAAGTTCGAGAACAAGAAACACAAAAAACAATCCGTACTCCCCTCTTCCCTGTACTCAGGGGAGAAGGGGGCACTCGAGGATGAACTAATGGCCTTGCATCCCGATTTTCCCGAGTCTCCCCACGCGCTTCTCGATTCGAAGGTCCGCTGGTTCCCGGCGGATGAAGCGCTGCGCGAATCGAGCAAGGAAAGATGATGCCGCCGCTGGTGCCGCAACTGCGGCGGAAGGTGCAGGAGTGGCGGGCCAGTGGATACGTTGGGGCGGCGTCTACTAACAAGAGCCTGCTGACGTGGTGGTTCCAGACCCTCGGCCTGATCGAGTAGAGCGAGTTTCAGTACTTCTTCGCCCAGCGGGAGGCGATTGAAACGATCATTTACCTGGTCGATGTCGTCGGGGTCCAGGACAAGTTCGACGTGATGCGATTTGACTCCAGCGGCGCGGTTTCCGCCGGCATGTTCGACGAAACCTGGCGGCGGCTGGTGGTGATTGTGGAAGCCAAGGGGCGGGAAAACCTGGATGTGCCGCTGAAGATGGCCCGGCTGCGCCAATGGTGCGAGGATATGAACCGCGTGCAGTCCGCGGTCCGCTACGACTTCGTCTATGTCGACGAAGAGAGCTTTGCGAGGTATCACCCGGCGACTTTCCAGCAGCTCCTGGATGGGTTCCGGAAGTACAAGGATTCGTAGCCTTGCAGGGCGGAGCAATGCTCCGTCCTACGGCGTGGGTTAGAAAAAGTTGGGAAATCTTTGTGCCGACCTCTTGAATGTGCCAACCTGATTGTCTACACTTACGTACACTAGTTGGGCAGGGCTGCGCGCGGACGTTAGGAACGACCAGGGAGAGGATTTGAGATCTGAAATTTGAGATTTGAGACGACATCAAAAACGATGAATCAGGAATCACGGTTTTCGGGCCTTGATTCAGGGACTTACGGCGACGTGTATCAGCGGAAGTTATGAAGATACAAGCAGTTGCGGTGATTCGCGTCGCCGTAAGTGGTTCGAAAAAAAGAGGATGAATCCAGTGAATCCGAGCCCTTCCACGGAGGGGGGTGCGGTGAAATCGCGTGAGGCAGATGAATTTTCCACAAGGTAGCCAGCAGACTCCGTCTGGTGGCATGTCCGCTCACGGAGTGAGCGGATTACAATTTTTCCCATGACCATTCACATCCCCACCATCGATGATGTCCGTGCCGCCGAGGCCATGGTTCGCCCGCATGTTTCTCCCGCGCCGCTGGTCCGGTCCTGGCCGCTGGAGAAGGAGCTGGGGCTGCCGGAGGGGAGGCGGGTTTGGCTGAAGGATTATGGCTGGACGCCGGTCGGCTCGTTCAAGCTTTTGGGGGCGCTCTGCTGGGTAGGAAACAATTTGGGGCGGATCGGCAGCCGCACGGTGGTGGCTCATTCGTCGGGGAACTTTGCCTCGGGGATTTCGTATGCGGGAATGCGGTTTGGCAAGCGGGTGGTGGTGGTGATGCCGGAGACGGCTCCCAAGGTGAAGTTCAATCTCACCCGCTCGTTTGGGGCCGAGGTCCGGACCTATGACATCACCCGCGATCACGAAACGGGGGAGCGAGACCGGCTGACGCGGGAGATTGCCGCGGGGGAAGGGGCGGTGCAGGCGTCTCCCTATGACGATCCGTATGTGATTGCCGGCAACGGCGTGGGGGGGCTGGAGATTGTCAGCGACCTGCAGCGGGCCGGGCGGGGCGTATCGCACTTCTTCTGCCAGGTGAGCGGCGGCGGAATCATGGCCGGGCACGCACTGGCGATTGCCGATGGTTTTCCGCAGGCCAAGATCATCGGCGTTGAACCGGCGGGAGCCAACGATTTCCAGCAGTCGCTGGCTGCCGGAAAGCGAGTCCGGATTGAGCGGCCCAAGAGCATCTGCGATGGACTCTGCTCCTACGATGTCGGCGAACACAACTGGCCGATCCTCAGCCGGCATGTAAGCCAGGCCGTCGCATTGCCCGACGAAGCGACGCAGCGGGCGATGAAATGGCTCTATGAAAAACACGGACTTCGCACGGAACCATCGGGCGCGATAGGGATAGCCGCGCTCCTGAGCGGCCAGGTCAATCTCGATGGGGACGGCGACATCGTCGTCGTGCTCAGTGGCCGGAACGTGGATGAAACGGCGTTCCGAAAGTGGATTGACGTGGCCAGCTAGAGCCGACCCAGTCTTCCCTTCCGCCCTGAAACTTCTTGCTCTTACGCTAGCGAGCAATCGCAAAGATGGGCAATCAGGGTAATCGATGCCGATTCTGCGGAGCGTACTAATTTTGTCGCCTATGCGTGCTCGATAAGTTAGGAGCCTGCTCGTGGATTACCGCTCGTTGTTCAGTCGCCGCAGGAAAAAAGGGAAGTTCATGAAGTACGGAATTTTGGTGCTGCTGGTGGCTTGCATACTCTCCCCATCGCTGGCTCGGGCTCAGGCACCCTGCAAATGCAGCCCGGGCTCACCTACCAAGATTCATCCGTATTTTCCGGTTGAATATCCGCAGTATCAGCAGCCATGCCACGGCCCTGGCCGGCAGCAGCAGCGCGGGGCCTATGCCGTGAACAGCACCGCCGGAGGCGTTCCGTTCACCGTGCGGAACGTGATTCGGACGCTCGATTGTCTGATCCCGGTCGGGCCGCGCAGTGGCCACGGCAGCGGGCTGTACTGCATTGGGGCCGGCTCCGGCTGCATCAAAGGGGCGGCACATCGGGACATCATCTATTGCCCTCATTGCGGCGCGCCGCCATTTTCGTGCAACTGCTGCGGAAATGGCAAAGCGGTGTATGCTCCTCCCGCCACTCTTCTGCGCGGCCATTATTGTGAGCCGGCATTTGCGGAGGAAGAACTGCTCGAAGCTCCCCGGGAATCACAACCGAGCAAGTAATCAAAATTGTAATCCCGCGGGCAACCTTTACTTATGCCTTCCGGCGTGTTATCCGTAGGGAATGCCCGCCGCCGATATTCCCGCCACGCCTGCCGACCAGCCGATGCCTCATCTTCCTGATCTGGTTGGATTGTTCTATGAACGGCCCGAGGAATTGGGAATTTTTGAGCCCGTGTCGGCGGCCAGCATTCCCCAGCCTTACCGGCGACTGCTGGCGCACAACAAGCACATGACCGAGACCGTGGAACAGTTCCACGGCAGTCGGGTGGATGTGCAAGTCCTGCAGACGCGGCGGGACGAAGGCTTCTACAGCCGCAAGATTCTGCTCAAGCGGCAGAGCGACGGCCAGGTGGTGCAATTCGGCATTCCGCGGCTCAATACGGCCTATCTGGACGAAGAAGTTCGCCGCGAGATTGAAAGCGAGACCAAGCCGCTGGGCCGGGTTCTGATCGAGCACAATGTGCTACGCGAAGTGCAACTGGTGGCGCTGTGGAAAATCCAGCCCGGCCCTGATCTTTGCCAAATGTTCGGCCTGACGGTGCCGCAAACGGTCTACGGCCGCACGGCGCTCATTTATTGCAACGGCGAACCAGCCATTGAACTGCTGGAAATTATCACTCCGCAAAGCCCGGCAGGTTAATCCACAGCGAAACTTGCAATTATTCGCGGGGTTCAAGCATCTAATGGATATCCCTGCCGCGATTTAGGTTGGGATAAATGGCTGGGGGCCCGAAGGGGCCAAAAGAAATATCGTAAGCTATTGGTGGCTCAAGAGTTGCCGCCGTTTCACTGCTGTGAGGTTGCTATGCTGTGTCGATTTCCCTTACTGGCGCTGGTGCTAACCGGTCTGGTCGCATTTTCTTCGTTTGCCTTCTCGGCAGACTCCGCGGAGGTCGCCGCCAAAGTCGATGCTTCGCTCTTGGCCGAATTGCCGACCGATGCCTCCCGGCCGATGCAGAAAATCGGTGACGAGGAATTCCTCCGTCGGGTCTATCTCGACATCGTCGGCCACATCCCCAGTCCCGAAGAAGTGACCGCTTTCGCGCTGAGTCCGTCCCAGGACAAACGGGCCAAAGTGGTGGAGAAGTTGTTGGCCGATGAGCGGTTTGGCGAGAATTGGGGCCGCTATTTCCGCGATGTGATTATGTATCGCAAGACCGAGGACCGGGCGGAGATTGTCTCCGGTGCCCTGGAGGATTATCTCAAAACGCAGTTCAACGCGAATACCTCATGGGCGAAAGTCGCCACGGACATGGTCACGGCCTCGGGGGACAGCTTGGAAAACGGAGCTTGTGCCCTGATCATCGCCCAGCAGGGCCAGCCGGAAGAGATTGTGGCCGAAGTCAGCCGCATCTTTCTTGGTGTGCAAATTCAATGTGCCCAATGCCATGATCATCCCACCGACCGTTGGAAGCGGGAGCAATTTCATCAACTGGCCGCGTTCTTTCCACGAACGGCTTCGCAATTGATTCTCATGCCCGACCGGCGCGAGATCAAAGTCGTCTCCCAAGATTTCTTCATGGGTCGTCAGCCTCCGATGGGAAACATGCGCCGCCGTGGCACAGCTGAGCATTACATGTCGGACCTCAAAAACCCGACCGACAAAGGGAAGCTGATGGAGCCGGTCTTCTTTGCCACCGGCGACAAACTGCCGCTGGGGACAAAAGATGCTGACCGCCGCGGCAGTCTGGCGAAGTGGATCACCGAAAAGGAGAACCCTTATTTTGCCAAGGCCTTCGTCAACCGCCTCTGGGGGGAACTCAACGGCGAAGGCTTCTATGAGCCGGTCGATGACATCGGTCCGGATCGAGACTGCTCCGCCCCGCTGACGCTGGAGTTTCTGGCGAAGGAATTCGGCAAGCAGAATTTCGACATCAAGTGGCTCTTCCGCACGATCACCGCCACCAGCCTGTATCAAGCTCCTTCCGCGCCGCGCCGCAACCCGGACCAAACCCCTATGCAAAACAACGTTGCGCAGCGGCTACGGGGAGATCAGTTGTTTGATAATTTGCTCAACGCTTTGGGCGTTAGTGAGCCGAAGGGTCCAGCTGTCGGAGGAGCCATGGCGGGAAATCCGCTGGCCCGGCGATTTGGACCGCGGGGTCAGTTCAACACGGCTTTCGGCTATGACCCGAGCGAGCGGCGGGACGAAGTTGCCGGCTCCATTCCGCAGGCCCTCATCTTCATGAACGGACCCATTATCAACAGTGGCATTCGGGCCAGTGGCCGGACGGCTCTCGCCAGGATGGTGAGCGAGATCAAGGACGATTCGGCACTCGTCGCGGAGCTTTACCTCCGCGTCCTGGCCCGCGAGCCCAGCAGCAGCGAATTGCAAACCTGCCTCAACTACATCAAAGAGGTGGGCAACCGCAACGAAGCGTTTGAAGATGTGCAATGGAGTTTGATTAACTCGACGGAATTTTTGCATCGGAAATGATACTCGCTCCCAAGCTCCGCTTGGGAACGCCAATACGGAAGCTCTGCTTCCCATCCGCGAAGGGGAGCTTCTAAACGTGCGTTACCAAGCAGAGCTTGGTAACGAGTTGAAACCTGAACTTGGAACTTTGAACTGTTAAGTGTCCCTGAGGTCCTCATGACTATTCATTTACAATCCGACATCTCCATTTCCCGCCGCGGCCTCGTCCGCCGCCGCGATTTTCTCAAGGTCGTCACCGCGGGTGCCGCCGCGGGGGGATTCCTCTCCTTTCAGGATGTGATGGCGGAAAGCGCGCCGCTGCTCCGCAAAGAGGGGATGGCCTGCATCCTGCTTTGGATGCAAGGAGGGCCAAGCCAGTTCGATACCTTCTCGCCCAAGCCGGGGCATGCCAACGGGGGCGAACTCAAGGCAATTGGCACCAACGTCAGCGGCATCGAGATCTCTGAAAACCTGCCGAATACCGCCAAGGTCATGGATAAAATGGCGGTCGTCCGCTCGATGAACAGCAAGGAAGGGGCTCACCCGCGAGCCAGCTTCCTGATGCACACCGGCTATCTGCCGACCGCCAGCGTGAAGTATCCCACCCTCGGCTCGATTGTCGCGCACGAACTTGGCGACCGTGAGTTTGACTTGCCGAGCTTTGTCCGCATTGGCGGACGCGGCCCTGGACAGACCGACAGCGCCGGTCTGCTCGGAATTGACTTCGATGCTTTCCAAATGCAGCAGCAAGACGTCGGTCGGCTGCCGCAGAACACAGCGCTCACCACGTCCGACCCGCGGTATCTCCGCCGGCTGGGGCTGCTCAGCAGCCTGGAGGCCGACTATTCCAATAGCGGTGGCAAGAATGAGGTAGCCGACCACCAGAAGGTCTACGCCCAAGCCGCCAAAATGGTCCGCAGCCCGCAAATGAGCGGCTTCGATCTCTCCAAGGAACCGCAGAAGATGCAGGCTCTTTACGGCAACACGCCGTTTGGCAAGAGCTGCCTGCTCGCGCGGCGGCTGGTGGAAACGGGGGTCACGTTTGTCGAGGTCGGCCTGGGGAACTGGGACACACACCAAGACAACGGAGACCGGACCAAGGACCTCTGCGGCCAGCTCGACCAGCCCTATGCCGCCCTGCTGACGGACCTCGCCCAGCGCGGCATGCTCGATAAAACGCTCGTCGTCTGGACCGGTGAATTCGGCCGCACCCCACGGATCAACCCCCGCGCCGGCCGCGACCACTACCCGCGGGCCTTTAACATGACCCTGGCCGGCGGCGGCGTGAAAGGAGGGCAGGTTATCGGCAAAACGGACGCCGGCGGCGACACCGTCACCGACCGCCCCGTCGGCATCAGCGACCTCTTCCAAACCATCTGCCACTCGCTCCACATCGACCCCAAAAAAGAAAACATGAGCAGCATCGGCCGCCCGATCAAGATCGTGGACGGCGGAGAAGTGGTGAAGGAAGTGTTTGCTTAGCCGCCTCGCCCACGAGGCGA
>CAYUJE010000059.1:0-10687 GCA_964444865.1 uncultured Pirellulaceae bacterium
AAGGAGCAGGCCGAACATGATGAGGCTCATGCCATAGGGGTTGCGGGTTCCTTTGGCCGAGCGGAGGACCGTGGAAAGTTCCGCTTCGAGAAGTCGCCAGCCTTGAAAGCTTTGCTCGGTGCCGGCGACGGCGGTCTGCCCCAACGTCAGGCCCTGCGCGCTAGCCCAGGCGCTGGCCAAATGCAGCGGATGCTCGCGACCTTTCGCGCCGTGCGAACCGAGAAGCGTCTTGCCATCAATCGGCACGAAACGTGGCCCCTCTCCTTCGGCCGCGGTATCGACCAGCGAGGCCACCCAAATCCAAGAAGGCTCGCTGAAACTGTTCGGGCTTGAGCAGTCCAATCACCCGGCCAATCGTATCGTGAAAGGGCACGCCGTTTAGTACGGGCACAAATCGGCGAAACCACGCCAGTTTCTCCCGAGCAAAATCCGCTATGTAACTCGGCCGCTCGCAGCCCGCCACCGTGCCGGCCACGCAGAGAAACAGAAAGTCAACGAGCGCGTGAGCCTTCCGCCGCTCCCGTCGAGGATCATCAACTACGCGAAAGAAATCGTGAAAGCCATTTTCCTTCGCCGCTGCCAGCATGACACCCTCCGTGAATTAAATAGTAAATCCATCCACGGAACCTATTCGCTGCTCGCCTTCCCTTCGGCAAGGTCTTCACCAATCATTATATGCAAGTCTGATGCGATGGCCGTGGGGCGGGAAAGAGGGAATTTGGACGCGGAAAGGGGGGAGGAGTCGGCTGGCAAAAAATGGAGGCAGGAAGATAGGAAGTGGCGAAAAAATGGGTGGCAAGAGGATATGATGAAAGCGCTTGCCAACCTACCTTGCTGGCCTCCTGCCTTTCTTCCCCCCTTTGCAACTCCGCGACTTAGCGACTTTGCGTTAGACATCTTCCCCGAGGAACTGATGAAACAAATTTTGTTGCCGTTGATCGTATTGGTTTTGGCATGCCGGAACGCGAGTACAGCCGAGAATTGGCCCGATTTCCGCGGACCGACGATGGATGGGCACAGCGATGCCAAGGACTTGCCCCTGGAATGGAGTGAGCAGAAGAATATCCGCTGGAAAACGGCAATTGCCGGCCGGGGTTGGAGTACGCCGGTGATTTGGGGGGACCAGATTTGGCTGACGACCGCAACCAGCGATGGCAAGGAGTTGTACGCGCTTTGTATTCACAAGGAAAGCGGCGAAGTGACGAGGCGAATCAAGGTGGTCGAGGTCGAGAAGCCGGAGCCGGTGAATGCACTTAATAGCCATGCTTCGCCCTCGCCGGTGATTGAGGCGGGAAAGGTCTATGTCCACTTTGGCACCTATGGCACAGCAGCTATCAATACCGAGACTGGCAGCATTCTGTGGAAGCGGACTGATTTGAAGCTCGACCACCGGGAAGGGCCCGGATCGTCTCCCCTGCTCTTCAAGAATCTGCTAGTTCTTACCTGCGATGGTGCCGACGTGCAGTACATGATCTCGCTCGATACGGCCAGCGGCGAGACGAAATGGCAGACGACGCGTTCCGCGAATCTGGCTTCGCTTAACCCCGACTTTCGCAAGGCATTTTCCACCCCACTCCTTGCCGAGGTAGAGGGTAAACCACAACTCATCACGACCGGGGCCCATTCGGCATACGGATATGACGCGGGAAGTGGCAAGGAATTGTGGCGGTTGTCTTACAACGGCTTTAGCCATGCATCGCGCCCGGTTGTGGGTCAGGGGATGATGTTCCTGAACACGGGATATATGAAGCCGCAGTTATGGGGTGTCAAGCTTGGAGGCAGTGGAAATATTGCCGATTCGCAAGTTGCCTGGAAGCAAACATCCGGCATCCCCAACAAGCCGTCGCCTCTGCTCATTGACAACCTTTTTTACATGATCTCCGATAGCGGTGTGGCGAGTTGCCTGGACGTAAAAACAGGCGAGCCCGTATGGACCAAACGGCTTGGCGGCAGCTATTCGGCATCTCCCATTTTTGCCGCGGGCCGAATTTATATCAGCGATCAGGAAGGCAAAACTTTCGCTTTTCAGCCAGGCAGCGAGTATCGGCAACTGGCCGAGAACAAGCTCGACGACGGCTGCATGGCTTCGCCGGCAGTGAGTGGGAAAGCGATTTTTCTGCGGACGAAGACATGTCTGTACCGCATAGAGGGGCCGTAGCAAGTCCGCAATCGGCCACGTTTTATGAGATTCCGTAAGGCCTCTGATGAGGAACAGATTGCGATGTTTCTGAAGTTGGCTTGGCCATCTTGGGGCAGCGGTCGGTTCGCAAAAGCTCATTCATCCAGCTTGCGATTGGCGGCCTATTTGGACTTGGCTGGCGGTGGAGCTTCCAGCTTGGCAAACGCCTCAAACTGGGCGTTGATAGCTTCCGCGGAGGGCATGGCGCCGTGGACCCACAAGGCATATCTCAGGGCGAGAGGGTGTTCTTGGTCGATGACGCGAGGCTCCGCAAAGGTGGTGCACGCTCCCATCCAGCCGTCGTCGCGCACGTGGTAGACGGCAGGGTGATTAGGATTGGTCGGATGGTCCATCAGAGTGATTCCTTCGATGGCTCCTTTGGGCATCGGTCCGGCATAATCGACCCACTTCGCGGGCTTCCAAAAGATCTCTTTTTCATTGACGCTCCCTGCGGAATTCCGCATAGTTCCGCCTCCGTCATGCACGCCGATCGTTTTGGCCATGCGGACCGCCACGGGCCCAAACGAAGTTTTACCCAGAGTTACCGGTTTGTCGGCGGTAAAGACCAGATCGATGACGAGCAGCCACTGTCCCTCGGCCTGTGAGCGGAAGCGAAGCGTCCGCACTTCTTTGAGCAGTGTCTGGCCGGCGTCGTCGTTCCAGGCATTCTCCGCCTCGATTAGTGCCTCGTCGTCGGTATCTTCGTAGCGAATCCTCTTTTGAAGGATTCGCCCCTTGCCTGTGTCACCCCAAAACGAGATCCCGTTCACATCGTGGTGGGCGACCCAGACCGAGTTGTGATGGCTGTGGCCGTTGGCATCGCGGGGGTGTCCCATCCGGGTCAGCGATTTGCCGCTGGGGCCAATGATCGGATATAGAAACGGCCGTCGGTCCTGGGTGCTGAAATGATAGCGAGAGATTTCCTCTCCATCCCGTTCAATCGATGCTTGCTCGTGCGGTAGCGGCAGCACTTGCATCCGCGGAACCGGCTTGGCGGAGGGAAGAGCGGTCTGCCCGCACAGTTGCTGAGTGAACGAAGTGCTCAAGAAGAGGAGCGTCAGCCAAGGACTGCGAAGCATGGAAATGGCCTTTGTAGAAATGCGACGATGGGGAGATACTCCAAAGGACACCGTACTGCTTCGTCATCGCCCGTGCAAATAGGGGCAGCCGGAAGGAAGCCGCACAAGACATCAAGTCGGCTACATGCGCAGTCACTTTGAGGACGCGGTCGCGACCGGGAAGTCGCCCCCTCCAGGAAAAAAGTGGGATAGAGAACTTCGCAAATCGTGCTGGATGCCGCACTTGCGACTAATCCTGCGATTGCCAGCTTTTTAAGGCATGATCGCTGCAATACCTAAAACTCGAAGTCTTGTCCGCTTAGCAAGTAAAGGATTGCCGCCATGTCCCCGAACCTTATCCTGCTGGTCGCTGGTTACTCGATGCTCATGCTGTCCTTTGCTTTGGTGGCCCGTCCGTACAAGGCGATCCACCCTTTTTAGTCAGCGGACTGGAGCATCAGATATTGATGCCGCTGCGACGCTTTGCCTGGCCCACAGCCGGAGTTGTTTCCTGCGGCGGATCAACGCGAATGGTTCCCTCTTTGCCACTGCTATGGATGCTTTCCGCCGCACTCTCTCGATCTATCTCTCGGTGTAATTGCTCGTCCACTGCCGCCTGGATGTGCGCGAGTTCGGGGTTATCGCCGTCGATCGTTTGCCAGACTTTCAGTACGACTTCCGCCGTCGCGGTATTGCCGGTTGCCAATAACGTTACGCACAACCATCTCAAACAGAATCTCTCGCGGCAGCCGCCACGATAAGCGGTTTCCAGAAAACTCTTAGCGACCGACCAGTTGGCAGCGACTGCCGCGCAGGCACCTTGCACGGCCGTACGCCAGGTTTCCTTGCCCGGTAGTGCGAAGGGAAGTTTGCTGACCGCCAACAGAGCCTCGTCCCGCCGGCCGTGTTTCACATGCAGTTCCACCACCTGGCGGCCGATGCGCTGCGATTCGGGATAAGCGGCCCAGGCTTCGCCCAGCAGCGAAAGGGCACCCTCATCATTGCCTTCGAGTTGCAACAGGACGCTACGGCAAACCGCGGCGACCTCGCGAATGTCTCGCAAATGCCAGATTTCCGGCTCTACCTGGCCGTGCCGCAGGGCGACTTCATAGGACCGAGCTGCGAGTTCGGGTTGCCCGAGCGATTGCAGGTAGCCACCGAGGGCACATAGCAGTTGCGCGTCGAGGGAGAATGTCTCCAATGCTTCCATGCAGAGGCTGACTTGGGCGGACCGATTTTTTGAGGGCGCAGCCGCTTCTTCTGACGCGTCCTGGCTTTTGGCGGGAATGCTTTCCAAGCAGGTCAGCAGGCCGTAATAGGCCTCCAGCATTTCCGCCGACGCTGGCTCCGCCGTTTCTTTCGCCCTCTGATAGTGACTCAGGGCCGTTTCGTTCCGGCCCAGTGTCTGGCAGGCTTCCCCCAGGCAATTGAGCATATCGGCCGTCGGCCCGTGTTCGGCAATTTGCAGATCGGCCAGGCGGATGTTTCGTTCGGCTTTGACCAGCTTCTTTTCCTGGTCGTGATCGCGGGCACTGCGCAACAGGGTGAGTGGTAAATGTTCGAGTTTCATCCCGAAGGAAAACAGCGAGCGAGTGAGAGATTCCCGCACCCGGCCGTGGAAAATGAGCCCGGGGCGATTGGGATGTAGCCGGACGCAGGCGATCTGCTCGCCGGAGACACAGGCTTCCCGACCAGGAAGCGCCACCCGCAGCAGATAGGCAGTCGCCAGGTCCGCATGTTCATCCACAAATTCCCGCACCAGCCGCCCCTCGTCCTTCTCGAGTCGCTCGCCGGCATCCATCCAGAGGACCCAATCGCCGGAAACAAGTGTCAAACACGCATTGCGTGCCGCGGCGAAACTGTCGTTCCAAGCCCGGCGGTGCAACTTCGCTCCCAATCGCTCGGCGATCATCGGGGTTTCATCGGTCGAGCCGGTATCCAACACGACGACTTCGTCCGCCAAATTGCGGACGCTGACCAGCGTTTCCGCGAGAGCCTCCGCGGCATTGCGGACGATGATGGCGATCGAAAGACGCCGTCGATTTTTTGGCTGGGAAGTATGCTCTTGGCCGATTTGCTCTGACATAATTCGCCCTCCTGGCGAAACCTGTGCACTTGGCGCGAAGTATCCGTGGCGCGGAAGTTTAGCGGCAGAAGAAACTTGCGGAAAGACTAACTTTGGCCCTCGCTTGCTAGCGTTTCTAAATGCCCTGTCACGACAGGAGAGGAAGGAGACGGAAAAACGGAGAAGGAGAGTGATTCGCTTTCACTTTTCTCCGGACCTCCTTCTCGCTTTCCGTATCTCCCGCTCCGTGATAGCATGGAGAATAACCTCTCCCAAAGCGCTTACGAGAATTTTCATGGACCCCCTTCACCTTTGCATCGCCTTGGGTCCGGTGGCGATTTATTTCTTGCTACTGGGGAGTGTCAATCTTTCTCGGCGGCCGTTTGTCACTTCGGGCAGCCGGGACTCCGCCGCTCTAGGGATCGCAATTGGCGGGTTTATCGTGGCGGGGCCAATGGAATTGTTTTTGCCGGAATCCGCTGCGGTACGAATGGGATTTTGGGTCTGGCCGACCTGCATTGCGTTCTACATTCTTTGTCTATCGCTGGCGGTGCTGCTCATGCGGCCGCGAATTGTGATTTACAACGTCACCTTCGAGCAGCTCCGGCCGTCCCTTGCCGACATTGTGTTGCGCCTGGATAGCGAATCTCGCTGGGCCGGTGATAGCTTGGTGATGCCCAATTTGGGGGTTCAGCTCACTGTGGAATCCCAGGGGATGATGAAGAACGTGCAGCTTGCTGCCGCCGGCACCGAGCAAAGCTTCCAAGGCTGGCGACTGCTCGAAGCGGAACTCTACACGGTCCTCCGCTCGGCCAAAGGGCCCCGCAACCCCTACGGCATGAGCCTCATCATGTTCGGCCTGCTCCTTGGTGTCTCCGTCATTTGGTGGCTCAGCAGCGATCCGCAGGGTGTACAGCAGGCTCTCAATGAGATGCTGAGGAAATAATGTTTGCCACACAAGGCAACGGGACTGAAGTGGACCCCATCGCCCCGGCGAGTAGCACGGTTCAGTTCTCCAAGGCACTCAACCGTTCGGTCACTAGCTCAATGAATGACCTGATCGTTCACGCCAAGATGTGGCTGACAGAGGGCGAGCTTTCACCACATGACACGGCATTCAAGCTCAACGACATTCCGTTCTCGCCGCTCAAGTATCGGAAGCCGAGAGAGGTCTTCACGGGACAGCTAAACAGCAACTAGAGGTCGGGAAAACTATTCAAGAACTGGCAAGTGGCGATGTAGCTGGCTGAGCCTGTGTCGCCGACAAAAGAAATCGAACGCTCCGAAGCCCCAATCGCTGTTGAGCGATGTTGTGCAACTACTCCTCCTTGTCGATCTCAACCTGCGGACCTTCGATCTTGAAGCCGACTCGACCCTTCTCTTCAACGGCCTCACACGTCGAACGCAGCGTCGCGCCGAAGAACTCGCTGACGACTTCCTCGACGGCCTCTCGCTCAAGCTCCTCAAAATGCTGAGCAATGTGCAGCGGCGCTTCAATCTCTGCTCCGATATTCTCGATCAGAAATTCCCTTGCCGCCTTGGCCTGTTCGTCGTCGGTCGCACCATCGGGGTGACCCAGCCAAACATCTGTCCAAATTCTGGGGTCCACTTCACGGGTTGGAGGCTAATTGCCTCGAACCCGTGAGACTTTGGGGTCCGATTGGTTCGATAAGGTCGGTCCTGTGATCCGATAAGCCAAGAAATCGCATCGACACACATGGCTCATCCCTGGTCGCAAAACGAGGCGTGACCTGCCTTTCCAGCGAGTCGTCTCTCTCAGAAGGAAGTTCACACGCCGCCTCCACCTAAAGGCCCCTGACGACACTCGGTCGTGAGTGGCTTTTTTCGTGGAGTTTGGTTGGCGAGGGGGAGCAGCGTATTTGGCCGGTTAATTGCCGATTCGAGGTCGACCGAACCTTTGCTAGCAGCGACTTCTCTTGACCTTGATTGCTTCGCTCCTGTATTCCTATGCCGCGTGCGGACTTGCGAGGCGGGAGAGACGGCTGCGGCGAGGTTGTCATGATGGACCGTAGGAAATCGGCTCGGCTGGTTGGGTTGCTGAGCGGCTTCGTGATTGTGGCGGTTCCGGCCTTGGCATGGAGCCAAATTCCTGGCCAAGGTTTTAGATCGGCATTCCCGTCGCGAGATGTGCCGGCACAGAACCTTGCGCCCGCTTCAGAAGAGCAGGAACCGACCCGCGCGCAGCCGCTCCGTGCATCTGCCCCCAGGGCCATTCCTGCGGCAAGCAAAGTCTTGCCGCCTGCAGTCGAGGCGACGCCAGGGCTTGTGACACGTGACGAAGCCTCACTGTCGACTGGGCCCCTGGCAAAAAGCCCGGTGCACTTGGGCACTTCTGCGGAAAGCCCCCAGCCGTCAGGCGACGTTGCAACGACTGTCGGCCCAAGCATGGAAGCAGCGGGAACGACGGAGAGCGAACCGGTAGAAAGAGTTGCCAATCTTGTTTCCGACGAAGTCCAGCAAGCGTGGCAAAGAGTGCTCTTCATCTGGCGGTTTCCGTTCCTAAAAACGACGGATTTTGAGCTCTCCCTGCAAGTCATCGTCGGCGGGTTGTTTCTCCTGTGGCTAGGGCAGAAGCTGGCCCGTCGGCTGAGCATTTGGCTGGGTGAAGTGTCATTGCGGCGTCTCCGATTGCCTCCGGCCACGGCCGCACCGCTGCAGAAGATGTCGTTCTATTTCCTGTTTGGGATGTTCGGGATCTTTTCGCTACAACTGGTCGGTGTGCCGATGACGGTCTTTACCTTCTTCGGTGGGGCCATTGCCATCGGCATCGGCTTTGGCAGCCAGAACGTGATGAACAATTTCATCAGCGGCCTGATTCTGCTGATCGAACGGCCGATTCGCGTGGGAGATGTCATTCAGATCAACAGCTTCAGCGGCAAGGTGAGCGAGATCGGCGCTCGCAGCACGCGGATCACCACCGGCTCCAATCTGGAAGTCATCATCCCCAACAGCACCATCTTGCAGGACAGCGTGGTCAACTGGACGCTTTCCGACGACATTGTCAGCAGCAAGATCACGGTGGGGGTCGCGTACGGCTCTCCGGCGAAAGAAGTTGCCCGGCTGCTCAGGCAGGCGGCGGATGGAAACGAAGAGATTCTGAAGTCTCCGTCACCCGGCGTCTCCTTTACCGATTTTGCCGCCGACTCCATGCAGTTCGAACTGAGCTTTTGGGTGAGAATGAGCCAAGCCGATCGGGGCAAGGTGGAAAGCGATTTGCGATTCACCATCGACGAGCTATTCGGCGACCGCGGCATCGTCATTGCCTATCCGCAGCGGGACGTGCATCTCAATATGATGCGGCCCATGGAAATTCGTCTGAGCAAAGCGACTGTTTCCCCCCACGAACTTCGCGTCGTGCGAGGTGCCGCGTGAGCCGCCGGAAAAAACACAAGGCGCGAGATTTTCGCATCCAGCGGCGGACCAGGCCCGGTGCGGCTCCCGGAATGGTCATTGCCGACCCAGCCGAGCCCAAGCCTGAACTACAGATCTTTGCGTATAGCGATGGAAAGTGCCACTCGGAGACCGTGACGACGGTCGCCGCGATCCCGCAGTACCTGGCCGATTACTCGGTGACCTGGATCAACGTCGAAGGACTCGGGGACGCAAAGCTCATCGAGCAACTTGGGGACTTGTTCGGCTTGCACCGGCTGGCGATGGAAGACGTCGTCAACCTGCACCAGCGGGCGAAAGTAGAAGAATATGGCGAGAACTTGTTCGTTGTGCTGCGCATGATCAACTGCGACCAGCGAGCCGGCACCGAACAACTCAGCATGTTCGTCGGTCCGCATTTCGTGCTCACCTTTCAGGAGGGTGCTCCCGGCGATCCCTTCGAAGGTGTCCGCAGCCGCCTGAAGGACAACGCCGGCCGCATCCGCAGGAGCGGCAGTGATTATCTGGCCTACAGCTTGATCGATGCCGTCGTCGATTCCTTCTATCCCGTCCTGGAAACCTATGCCGAAAAGCTGGATGTATTGGAAGACAGCGTCCTCGACAGCCCCACGCGGCAGACGATGGACCAGCTTCACCAAGTAAAGGCGGACCTGCTGCTCATCCGCCGGGCGATCTGGCCGCAGCGCGAAGCAATCGCCCATTTGATGCGGGAGACCACGCCGCAAATCACCGATGCCACCCGCGTCTACCTTCGCGATTGTTACGACCATGTCGTGCAGATCGTGGAACTGCTGGAAACCTACCGCGAACTCACCGCCGACCTCCGCGATCTCTATATGTCCTCCATCAGCAACCGCATCAACGAAACGATGCGCGTGCTGACCATCATGTCCACCCTGTTCATCCCGCTGACATTCATCGCCGGCATCTATGGGATGAACTTTGATACCAACAGCTCGCCTTGGAACATGCCGGAGTTGAAATGGTACTTCGGGTATCCGCTCTGCCTGTTTTCCATGGCCGCTACGGGTATCGGCATGCTTTATTACTTTTATCGGCAGGGGTGGATGTTCCGGGGAAAGCAGTAGGCGAAAGAAAACCCTGTGTCGGTCCACAGATTTCGCAGATGAACGCAGATTAAAGAACTGGTCAGCCGAATTTTCCTCCACAGACGAGAATCCGGAATCCCCAATCTGTGTAAATCTGTGCAATCTGTGGATCAAACTAAATCTGCTCCAATCCGCTAAATCTGCGGACGCTCAATCGTCCGTTCGCTCAAGGCTGAGCCAGCTTCCGAGAATTCGAGAAGATGAGCCTTTTTTATTGCAGACTGGGGCCGCCGAAGTTGAACAAGAGTCCCCGCTCATGTTCCGTAGCCTTGAGGTAATTGATTGCCTGCGCCTCATCGGCACCTGTCAAAGTGTGAAGGGCTTTGATCTCGACGATGAGGGACGAATAGCAGAGGAAGTCCGCTTTGAAGAACTTTTTCAGCCGCAGCCCCTTGTAGAAGACCGGAAGTTCGATCTGGGGGACAAAAAGAATCTTGCGGAGCGTGAATTCGATCTCCATCGCCTCTTGATAAACGGATTCGAGGAATCCAGGCCCCAAAACGCGATGCACCTCCATCGCAGCGCCGATGATCGCATACGTTTGCGGGTCACTTGACTCGTCAAACATCACATCACCTCAATGTCACAGTTTCAAAGGAATTATCCACAGATTTCGCAGATTGACACAGATTTCCGATCCGGATGAAATCAGACTTCATCTGCGTCAATCTGCGTAATCTGTGGACCACACCGCTTGGGACCATCGGCTTAGTCTGTGGATTGCCTTACGCCTTCAGATCCTGCCACCAATCACCTCCTCCGGGGACGGGGAGTTTGTAGAAGCCGTCGGGGCCGGGTTTGACGGGCGCTTCGTCGTTCGTGGGATGAGGGGGGTCGGAGTGGGGCAATTGGAGGTCGTCGTACA
>CAYUJE010000059.1:10697-23990 GCA_964444865.1 uncultured Pirellulaceae bacterium
CGAAGTTGGCCAATGGCACGGCGTAGTTCAGGCACTTTTCCCAGTCGAGCTTGTTGCCGCTGTACGTCGCCATGCGGCCGAAGATGGCGGTCATGGTGGAAAGGGCTCCATATTCCCCTTCGTTCGGAATGCGGCCGGCGCGAAGGTCAGCAAAGAAGTCGTGGTGCTCCTGTTGCCAGCCGTCGGCACCGAGGTCGCCGAAGTTCTGAGTCATCTTGCCGGCGGAGTCATAGATCTTGCTGCCGCTTACGTCGGACCGCCCCTTCGTTCCATGCACATACTCGCTGACGCTGTTCCAGCAGTTGGGCTGGTGGCGACATTCGGAGAGCAAGACCGTGCCATCGGGGTAGGTGAATTCGACCATGTGATGATCGAAGGTCTCGCCGTATTCCTTTCCCTTGCGGACTTCACAACCGCCGACCCCTTGGGCGGTCTTGGGGTAGGCATTCTTGATCCAATTGATAACGTCCAGATTGTGGATGTGCTGCTCGACGATGTGATCGCCGCAGAGCCAGTTGAAGTAGTACCAGTTCCGCATCTGGTATTCGAGTTCGGTCATGTTCTCCTGCCGCGGGCGGACCCAAGGGGTCTGGCCATTCCAGTAGGCGCGGGCCAGGATGATGTCGCCGACCGCCCCGTCCTGAATTGCCTTCACAGTCGCCATGTATTTGCGTTCGTGATGCCGCTGCAGACCGACCTGCACGGCGAGGTTCTTTTCCTTCGAGATTTTCACCGAATTGAGCACGCGGCGAACGCCGGCTGGATCGGTGGCGACCGGCTTCTCCATGAAGACGTGCTTGCCGGCCGCGATGGCCGCTTCGAAATGAAGCGGGCGAAAACCGGGAGGCGTGGCGAGGATGACCAGATCCAGATCGCACTTGAGCAGATCTTTGTATCCGTCATAGCCGGAGAACATTCGCTCCTTGGGAACATCGACCTTCTCGTTCTTGTTGCTCTTCAGCGAACGATAGCTGGCCTGCAAGCGATCTTCAAAAACATCCGCCATGGCAACGAGCTTGACCGGCCCGCCGCTGGTGTTCATCGCCTGGTTCGCCGCTTCCGACCCACGTCCGCCGCAGCCGACAAGGCCGATCTTGATCTCATCGCTGCCGAACGAATGAGCCGCCCGGGCGATATTCAGCGAACCCGCAGCCATCGCACCGCCGGCAACCAGCAAGGAGGAATTGCGGATGAAATCGCGACGGGAAGTTCCCTTGGGGGAGGGGTTGGACGATGCCATGATGTGCTCCAAGTGAATTATGAGGACCGGTGTCCGGGAGAGGCTGGGGAAATGCAAAAGGGGCCACTGGCCAGCATACCGGAGGGGCGGGCCAATTACAATTATGACCGGTGGAAAGGGGGCGGTAAAGCGACGGAAGTGTCGGTTTCGCAATCCCCAAGTGGCAAGGCAATCGTGACACCCAACCCGTATCAATCACCGAATTCGCCGAATTCCCCGACCAGATCGGGTCCCCCGCTCTGGCGGTACTTCGCGGTGCTGCTCTGGATTCCCGTCCCTTTCCTGGGCGGAATCGCCGGTCTCTTCGTCGGATATGTCTTTTGGAGCCAGTTCTTTTGGGACGATGGTCCACCGGTTCCCTTTCTAAGTTTTACCGGATTCTTACTGACTTTGATTACCGGGCTGGTTGGTTTTCTGGCGTTCGTGGTTCTTGCCGTTCTGAAAGGGGGACAGCTCCTGGAACGATCGAAGCAAGACGAGGATGCGCCAAACCAAAAATAATCTTTTGTTCACGTGAATAAAAGACCACTTTCGCGCATCAGGCATTCGGCCCCCTCTGCGCCAAGTGCCAGATTAGAGTGCTAGGCCAAATTGGAGTGAAATGGAGCCAGCTTATCGCGGCTTATACAACTTTGGGCCGATTGGGGCGTGTGAATCGTCGTAAGTCATTTATGAACAAGTGGTTAGGATAAAGCCGACGGGTGGAAAACGGCTTGAAAAACAGCTTATAACTCGAAGCGAGGTCCATAAGAGCAACTCTTATGAGGCTGACACGAGTTTTTGGCATAAATGGAGTGTGGACAAGAGTTTACATAAATTGACCATTTGAAAAACCCTTATGGCCTGCCGATGGAGCAACGGGCGGCTAGAGGATACATTGCACGGCTCATTCCGGAGGATTACCACATGACCAAGCCCAAGCCCATTCAGGGCATTTTGCCCATCGCTCATACTCCGTTCACTGCGGACGATGCAATTGATTTTCCCAGCCTCCAGCGGCAGATTGACTGGGCCTATTCCGTGGGAGCCAGCGGCTTTGCCACGGGAATGGTCAGCGAGATTCTGCGACTGACGGCGGATGAGCGGCTCGAGCTCACCGAGAGGTTAGTCGACATCAGTGATGGACGCGGGGCGGTAATTATGAGCGTGGGGGCCGAGAGCAAGGCCCAGGCGATCGTATATGCCCGGCGGGCACAAGCGGCGGGCTGCGATGCGGTGATGGCCATCGTGCCGATTTCGACCGCCCTTCCTGGCGACCAGGTTCTGGCGTATTACCGGGCCATTGCGGATGCCATTTCGATTCCGGTAATTGTGCAGGATGCTTCGTCGTACGTCGGCAAAGCGATCTCCCTCGATGTCTATATTCATCTCCTCAACCTCTACGGCCCCGAGAAAATCCTCTTCAAGCCCGAGGCGGCTCCGATTGGGCCGAACCTGTCGGCGCTCCGCGATGCGAGCGGCGGCAAGGCCCGCGTGCTGGAAGGGTCCGGCGGCATCCTGCTGGTCGATAGTTACCGTCGCGGCGTGGTGGGAACGATGCCGGGAATGGAATTCCTGGAAGGGATTGTCGCCCTCTGGAACGCCCTTGCACGCGGCGACGAAGAGGCCACTTATCGGCTCTACTTCCCCATCTGCGCCCTCGTCGCCCTGCAACTCCAAGCGGGGCTTGATGGCTTTTTGGCTGTGGAAAAATACGTGCTGCACAAGAAGGGGCTCTTCACCACCGACCGCCGCCGCGAACCCAATAGCTGGAGCATGGATGAAGAGACGCGGCTGGAAATTGACCGGCTGATGATAAGGCTCGAAGAAGCGATTGCCACAACCGCTTGAAGCGAAAGCGATGAAGACCATCACGGATTCGAAATGGAGTTAACGCCAGTCACCTCTCAGGCCAACTCAATTTGCTGGAACGAAACGGTAAAGATAAGCTCGGAAAACTCTCCCCGTCTGCTGTTGAAGTCCCTTTCTCTGCCACCGCCTCCTGAAAATCCTCCCGCGCTGTTAGGATGAAAATAATCCTCTTCACCGCCGCGCTTCGCAATGCCCGACAAACATTCTCCCATCGAGCACACCCAAACGCAGTCACCGGCGGACGAGGCGCGGTCGAAGGATTTGAGTCTGCAGCGGACACGACCGCCAACGGAGATTCCCGAGTATCAGGTCGAACAGTTTCTAGGGGCGGGTGCTTACGGGGAAGTTTGGGCGGGACTCGATCGCAATACCGGTCGCAAGGTCGCCATTAAGTACTATGCCCACCGGCGGGGCGTGGACTGGTCGCTGCTGTCGCGCGAGGTGGAAAAGCTAGTCTTTCTTTCCGCCGACCGTTACGTCGTGCAACTCCTGGAAGTCGGCTGGGATTCGGATCCGCCGTATTACGTGATGGAGTTCATTGAGAATGGGTCGCTCGAGGACAAGTTGCAGCGGGAAGGAACCTTCTCAACCACCGACGCCACGGAAATGTTTCGTGAAATTGGGATCGGCCTGGTACACGCCCACGGCCGAGGCGTCTTGCACTGCGACCTCAAGCCCGCCAATGTGCTGATTGACCAGGACGGCAGGCCGAGACTCGCCGATTTTGGCCAGTCTCGCCTGTCCCACGAACAAAAGCCTGCCTTGGGAACGCTGTTTTATATGGCCCCCGAGCAGGCGGACCTGCAAGCGGTGCCGGATGCCCGCTGGGACGTTTACGCATTGGGCGCCATCTTTTACTGCCTGCTCATTGGCCGGCCCCCTCATCGGCATGACCATTCCGTCAGCCACATCGAAACCGCAACGGACTTGGAAGACCGACTGGCCCGTTATCGGCAGGTCATTCAAGAAGCCCCCGTCCCCACCGAGCATCGCCGCGTTCGGGGCGTGGACGCTCGGCTGGCGGAAGTGATCGAGCGCTGCCTCGCCCCCGACCCGGCGAATCGTTTTGCGAATGTGCAAGAGGTGCTCGATACCCTGGCCAACCGCGAACGAGCTTTGGCTCGCCAAAAAATGCTGGCAGTCGGCTTCTTCGGCCCGCTACTGGTGCTGATTGTCACCGGCTTTTTCAGTTGGCGAGGCTATGAACGAGCCGTCAGCGATACGGAAATTGGCTACCGCAAGTGGGCCAGCGAAAACAACGAATTTGCCGCCCGCCTGGCTGCCGAGAAGGTGACTAGCGAAATTGGTAAATACTTCATCATTGTCCGGAGCGAGGCGCTGGAAGGGGAATTGCGGGCCAAACTGGATCCACTGCTTTCGCCGCAGGGGCAATCCAGGCTTGCTCCCCTGATGCAGCAAATGCAGGAGGAAAAGGGAAGTGAGGAGGAACAACTTAAAGCGAAAGACCAGTTCTTCCAGGACTCTGATCGTGAAGAATTAAATCGGTACTTGCAACATCGGCTCGACATCTATCTCGGCGCGCTCGAAGAGGATAAGCATGCCCCAAAATTCGCTAGCGTGTTCGTGCTTGACCGCCGCGGGAATCAACTCGCCGTAGCTTTTGATGACCCAACGACGCGGCCCACTTCCCTGGGTCTCAATGTCGCCCACCGCAGTTACTTTCATGGCGGGGCCACTGATGTTCCTGAGGATTCAATCCCCTCGGGAAGCGAAGAAGTTCCCCATCTCGTCGAAACACAGTTTTCCGCCATCTTCAAAAGCAGCAGCCAGAAGACTTGGAAGGTGGCCATCTCGACGCCGCTCTATCGGGGCGAGGGACGAGAGGAGTTTATTGGGGTCCTCGTTTACACCATCAACGTCGGCGATTTCGCCTTTTTTCGAACGGAAAATGGAATCGCCCAGAGCCATTATGCCGTGTTGATCGATGGGCGCCCCGGACCTTCTCGCGGCAGCATTCTGCAACATCCGCTGTTTGGCAGGATTGCCCGCCAAGGGGAGAAGCTTCCCGAGGAGCTTCTCGGCATGCGGGTTCCTCAGGAAGTGCTGGATAGTAAAACCGGCAGCCTTTATTCTGATCCGCTGGGACAGCATCCGCGGGGGAAGGATTTTAGCCAGCACTGGATTGCAGCTACGGCGTCGGTGCGAGCCCCCAGCGTCCCCGGCGTGGCGTACGATTCGAAGACGGAAGACACCGGGCTGGATGTGCTGGTGCAGAGTGATTACGACCAGGCGATAGCGCCCGTCAGGCAACTCAGCCAGCGACTGCTGCGAAACATTGTGCTTATGCTGTCGGTGGTGGTTATCGCCGGCATCGGCGTATGGGCTCTGGCATTGCGGGCTTTTCGAGATCCCCCGCGCCCGCGCACCCAAGGTCTGGAGAAAAAACTTCCCACTCCGCTGCACAACATGGAGACGCAGGTCGCTCCTCGAGGCAAATGATTGTGATCGAAAGAAAGTCGACGTCATTGCCAAACGCCTATGGAGTTTTGTCCGATGCGAGCCAGATCGCGTTAAGCTGGTAACATGGTCATCGATACGGAAGATACAATCGCGGCTATTGCTTCTCCGGCTGGGGGGGCGCTTCGGGGAGTTGTCCGCCTCAGCGGCCCCGATTGTTTGCGGTGTGTGGAACGCTGCTTTGCAGCCGAAGACGCGAACATGTCTCTGCGAGAAGTGAAGGTCCCTTCGCTCGTTGAGGGGCGCATTTCGGTTTCTCCGTTGGAATCCCGCCTTCCCGCCACGCTCTATCTCTGGCCTAGCTGCCGCAGCTATACGCGGCAGCCGACAGCCGAGTTGCACACCATTGGTTCGCCGCCGTTGCTGGAGGCCGTGCTGGCCGAAGTCTGTCGCCAAGGGGCACGCCTCGCGCGGCCGGGTGAATTCACGCTGCGGGCCTTTCTGGCGGGTCGGCTGGATCTGACCCAGGCGGAGGCGGTGCTGGGGGTGATTGATGCCGGAAGCGAGCAGCAATTGAAAGTGGCTCTGTCGCAACTTGCCGGAGGAATTGCCGGACCGTTGGCAGCAGCCAGGGGGCGTCTGCTGGATCTCTTGGCGCATTTAGAAGCGGGGCTCGACTTTGTTGATGAGGACATTGAATTCATCGGTCGCGAAGAACTGCTCGAAGAACTTTCGGTAGCAGCGAGCCAGGTCGAACAGACCGCGGCGCAAATGCATTCCCGCGGCAGCGCAAATGCCGTCCCGCGAGTTGTGTTGTTCGGCCTTCCCAATGCCGGCAAGAGCAGTCTGCTCAACGCCTTGGCTGGTGAGGAGGCGGCCTTGGTTTCCGATGTCGCTGGAACGACCCGAGATTTCGTGTCGCGGCGAGTTTGTTGGGGGGAAGTGGAACTGGAACTGATTGATACTGCGGGAACGGACGGCTCCGAAGCGGATCCCATTACCCGCGCATCACAAAGCGCCGCGCACACTCAAACGGACAATTGCGAACTGCGGCTGTGGTGTGTTGAAGCCCCGAGAGCTCCCACGGCCGATTTACCGACCGCCGGGTCGTTTACACCCGAGCTAAGTGTTCTCACCAAGTGTGATCTGCTGGAACAGTCGCCAGTCGAAAGCCGTATTTCATTGGGAGATTCATTTCTTCCCACGAGCAGCCGAACCGGGGAGGGGATTGACTCGCTTCGCACCCGCATTGTGGAGTTGCTCTCATCCCGGCCTGGGGATTCCGTTGCCAGCACGGCAGCAAGATGCGAAGAGAGTCTCGCTTTAGCCGCTGCTGCGCTCAGCCGGGCGAAATTTGCGGCAGAAGAACAAACTGGCGAAGAATTTGTCGCCGCCGAAGTTCGCGCCGCCCTCGACGACCTCGGCCGCGTCCTCGGTGCCGTCTACACCGAGGACATTTTGGACCGTATCTTCAGCCGGTTTTGCATCGGCAAATGAGTTAGCCGACTCACTCTTACTCCGGCCCTCTCCCAGCGGGAGAAGAAGTGTTACCGCTTGCCCGCATACTCCGCGCTAAAGAATTTCTTGCTGTCGGCGACGGTCGGCTTGATGGTGCGGGCCCCTTCTTTCCAGTTGGCGGGGCAAACTTCGCCGTTCTTCTCGAAGTATTGCAAGGCCTGCACCATTCGCAGGGCTTCGTCCACGCTGCGGCCTAGCGGCAAATCGTTGACCACCTGATGGCGGACGATTCCCTGCTTGTCGATGAGAAACAGCCCGCGCAGCGCCACGCTCTCGTCAAACAGCACGTCGTAGCTGCGGGCGATAGACTTGTTGAGATCGGCCACGAGGGGGTAGCCAAGGTCCCCCAGCCCCCCCTCCGTGCGAGGCTGATTGCGCCAAGCGAGATGGCTGAATTTGCTGTCGATCGATACCCCGAGGATTTGAACATTGGCTGCGGCAAATTCTTCGTGGCGATCCGAAAAGGCAATGATTTCCGTCGGGCAAACAAATGTGAAATCGAGCGGGTAGAAGAACAACAGGACGTACTTTCCCTTGTAATCCTCCAGGCCGATTTGCTTGAAACTGCCATCGGGCATCACGGCATCCGCCTTGAAAGCCGGAGCGGGACGAGTGACGAGGACGCTCATGAAATATCTCCTAGTTCGTAATGTGATCAAGGAATGGGGGCGAAAAAATCTCTTCCGTCACCTTAGCGACCGCTGTGAGAAGTTTGCAAGGGGATGAAAGACGGCGGTCCCCGATCATGGCCGGCTCTTCACGTATTTCGGCTGATAAAGCTGCACTTCCAGGTTGCCCGGCATTTTGAAGTAAGTGACCAGCCCATAGCCGTGGTCCTCTACTGCTTTGGTGAATTCGACCCCTTTGGCCTGAAGCTCCGCGACGGTCTGGTGGATGTCGTCGCAATAGAAGGAAATGGCATGCGTGCCGCTCGTACCACTTCCTTCAGGGTCCGCCGGATGGACTCCCATATCCGCCTCCGGCAAATTAAAAATCAGCCAACCATCGCCCACATCCGTATGGGAAAATGCGAGCTTGTCCCGAATAAACGCTCGAAGGGCTTCCGCCTCCGAGGAATAGAACATTGTGTGAACGCCTTTGATCATTGCGGCAATCTTTAAGGCTCACTCTTGGCGTAGCGTGCTTCGCGCGCTTCTCGTTGACTGGCCTTCACCTCGTCGATCACCGGCTGAAGCTCGGCGGCCAGTTCCGGATCAATCCGCTTGACCAAGGCCGCGATCCCCAGAATCTTCGTCAAGTTCTGCGGCGGCACCAGCTTGAATTCCGCCACAAACGCGCGGGCCAGCGGTTTGTTGAGTTGATCCACGGCTTCAAAGCCGGCAAACGAATCCAGCTGTTTGCCGCGAGAGTCGGTGATGACAAACAGCGGGTAACCGTGAGAAGGAATCGAGTAGGGCTCCTGCTTCAGCCGGCCGGAAAGAGCGGGCAATTCCTTTTGCGGCAAGACGATGATGACGCACTGCCGCAACAGTGTATGCAACGTGGGATTGCTTCGCTGACGAGCGTTTACAAAGGCGAGCCACTGCTCCGCAAAACGGGCGTTATTGTCGTCCTGATGCAAGATAAACAGCATCGGCACGTTTTCATTCTCGGCATGCTGAAGCCCTTGTTCCGCCAACTCAACATTCGGAGCCGAGCTGACTCGCTCTCCCAATATCCGTTCAAACACTTCGACATAAACCTCGGCCAGTGGGGCCAACGGCTTCTCCGTCAAGAGCTGATGGACCTTTTGCGGTTGAGTTCCAACCAGGCGAGCAACGTTGCCCCAAGCTGTTGGCACCACGACTTTGTTTCTGCCGTGATTTGGTCCTCGCTCATTTGTCTCCGGCAATCCCGGCAACTCCCTTCGATGGGCCAGCGAGATTTCCGTTTGCTGATCGTCCAGTTCGTCCGATGATTTGGCCTCTTTCCAGGCCGCCAATGCCCAGTTCGCTTCTTTCAGCAGTTCATCTGCACCGACGGGTCCGATGACCGCGTGAATCACCCGCCCTTCGGGAGTGCAGAAATAGCTGGCAACATTGCCACCTTGTTTGACAATTGCACCGTTCACCTTCGTTGCAACAAAAGCACCAACCTGCTGATGCGCGGCCACAAAATTCTTCGCAAACAACTCGCCGATGCGAGGGTCCGACAGGGCGCCCGCCCTGTATGCGCTGGCGTTGTTTCAGGTAAAACCCGGAATCTCAAAATTGCCCGAGACATGAATCAAAAAGAGCAACTTCTTTTCTTCCTCGGCACGTTGGCTGGCTTCGCTCACCGATTCGGCCCAGGTTAGTGCCGTGTTAAGTTTGCGGTCGGCCGCCTTTTTTTCCAGACCGCAGACCTGGGTGTTCGCAGGCAGCTTAATCGTCGGAATTTTGCCTTCGAAAGAAACCGGGGAGGATACAATTGCAACAGGGGAAGGAATTGTCTCCGCAGGCTCCGCGGCAGTTTCTCGGAGCGCACTTGCTTCCTGCGCCACTGCTGACGGCGCCGCCGGTTGCGGCACTGGTGACGATACAGCAACGGGCAGTGATGCACTAACTTCTGGCCGCGGCTGCGCGGATACCTGGGTGACCACGAGTTCCGGCGGGTTGACTTCTTCCTCGGTCACCGCTCCTGAAAATGAATATTCCGCTGTCGCCTCTGCCGGCAGTAATGGTTGAGATTCCGCGGAAACTGGCGCGACCGCAGCAACAAGTTCACCGTCACCATCGGTTCCAGCATCCGGGCCAAAGACTCGTCCGCCGATAACTCCTAGCAGGATCAAAGTTAGTCCACCGGCGACCCAGGCCAATCGGTCGTTGAGTCGCCAAAGGGGCGACCCCTCTTCCCTGCATAGAATGGGGGGCGGCACTGGCTCTGGCAGCGGGGGGGGAATTGGGGGAGGGGAATTCTCCGCGACGAAAAATACCGAGTCCATACATCACCTCCGTTATCCGCCCAGAAGTGCCCCCACTCCCAGTCGGAACGCTTTCAGCCTAGTGGATTGAGTAAAGTAACGTCAAGCGAATCTGAAAGATTTTTTCCCTACTACCCTAGGTGAGAGCGTCCTCGTTCCCAGGGGCCGGTGGGAACGCACATCTTCGAGGCCTCCCATTCGTTGGGTCGCTCATGTTGCGGCCCGTCGAGCGGCCTTACCACTTGGCTGGCCCGCAGCGCGTTTCTAGAGGCATAACGGACCTCTTCTAGTTCTTATAGCCGGGCTGCGGGGGTTTCCGTCCCTGCCGGCATTATTTCCTGAATTCTTCCAGATCTTCTAAAAGTCAGAATTGGACTCGGGTGGATGCCAACCTTGTGTGTTGCCCCTTGAATTGCGTTACCTAAACTTGGATTACCGGGTTTCTTTCTATCGAGAAGGAGGACGACTAAGCGAAGATCGCCGGTGATCGAATTGGTGGATGAGGAGAAGAAGACGTTGGAGTACTGGTCGGGCGGTCGCATCATTCTGATGCGGCCAAAATCTGGCCAATTCGTGAGGGCTTATGCATGGATCAATCATGATGCTCGTGCCCATCGGCTAGGCGGAAGTCGGCGAGAGCATTCACAACGCATGGCTCCGTACCGTTGAAGGCGGGATCCATACCTACGACATCTTTCTCGGAATAGCAAAGCCGGAAGGAAGTCGGCACACGGAAATTCGCTGTGGACGTAATCGCGCAATCAATAAGGGACAGCGGCCCGAACGGCTCAATGCGGCTGTGCCGGGAATGTTTGATCGACGAGCTACATTACAGGTCGACCAGCAATTCCTCCGAGAAGGGAGGGGGTGGCGGCTCGCGTGTCGAGTGTTTTCTCAATCTACCGGCTTGGTAGCAACACCTTTGCTCCCACGGGAGTCTGTTCGAAGAAGGGTTTTGCACGGAAGGGGACGCGTGTTAAGATGGCAAGGGATTCAGGCCTGAGCGATTCAGGCGAATCTCAAATGGGAATTGTCGGACTAGAGAGTTGCCCCGCAGTTGACCTGAGTTACCTCTCCTTTTGAATGCAAGGTTTGGAATCGTCCAAACAATGTCCATTTTCCTCGGAACCGGCTTTGATCGCCAAGTCACCCGATGCGTACTCTGCTCGTCACAATTCTGCTCATATACGCAAACGCCTGCCGGTCGCTGGCCGCAGAACCAGTCGGCGCACCGCAGACTTTGGACGAAGTCCGCGAAGCGGGGCGAGCGAAATCTTTGTTCTTGAAGGAGGCCGAGAAAAAGATTGAACTGGCACCGGCCATTCCCGCGGCCAATCTTGATTACTTTCGCAAAACCATTGGTCCGGTCCTAGCTCAGAAGTGTGTCGCTTGTCATGGTCCTGACTCGACCATGGCGAATCTTCGCGTGGACCGGCTAAATCCTGATTTGCTGGCCGGACCCGACGTCGACCACTGGCGTGGGATTTACAAGGTCCTCAGCAATTCCGAAATGCCGCCGGAAGACGAGCCAAAATATCAACTGGCTGGTGCCGATCGCAAAACGATTGTCGACTGGCTCAGTGAGGAATTGAGCAAGGCCTCGCTTGTTCGCCGCAGCCGTGCGGAGCATTCGTCGTTTCGCCGGATGACGAAATACGAATACAACTTTGCCCTGCAAGATCTCCTCGGCTTGCCGTATCCAATCGCGAACAGCTTGCCACCGGAGACAGCATCGGAGGACGGCTTTAAGAACAGCTCTGACTTGCTGCAAATGTCGGCCATGCAGTTCGAGGCCTATCGCGAGCTCGGGCTGAAAGCGCTCCAGCGAGTAACCATCAGCGGAGAACGTCCGCAGCCTGTCACTTATATTATTTCGATGCGGGAAGTGATGGAAAAGGTGTCGGGCGACAAAACCAAACGGTTCAACCAGGCTGATAAAAACTATCGAAATCACCAGAACAGGCCGCACCTCCTCAATCAGTCAACAGGCGAAGGTGTCCATTTTGCTGGCGGTGACGCAGTTCCCAAGGCAGGCGAATTTGCTGGCCACAACCCGGATGTTTCACCCGTGGTTCTCGTCCTGCCACGATCCAATGAGTTAAAAATGAACTTGGATCGCTTTCTGCCAGATGAAGGGATGATGCGAGTTCGGATTCGCGCTGGCCGCACGACGAGCGAGCCCGACGAGTATGCCAGTCTGCGACTGATCTTCAGTGCCCATACCAGCAACAACGCGAACTTCTCGCAAGTTGTCAGCCCGCGGGACCTCCCCGTCACGGCTCCGGCTGACAAACCCGAATTCATCGAATTCGACATCCCGCTCAGCGAAATCCAGCGCAACCCCTTTCGCAAATTGGAAACCACTTTCCCCAGGCGGGATGAATTCCTGCACATCCGTAACGAATCGAGCGCCCGGGGGGGCAAGGAACCGCTGCAAGTGGTGATGGATTACATCGAAGTCAGCGCTCCGCACTTCGATCAATGGCCGCCGCCCAGCCATCTCAATATCTTCCTCGAGAGCAAGAACAAAAGCGACGAGCAGGTTTACGGCCGGGAAGTCCTCACACGGTTTCTGGAGCGTGCCTGGCGACGTCCCGTCGCCGCTGAGGAAGTTGTTCCCTTCTTGGACTTGTTCTCCAAATATCGTCCTGACTTTGACACATTCGAAGGGGCCATGCTGGAAGTCTTGGCCACAGTCCTGGCTGCGCCGGAGTTCCTCTACGTGACTCAGAGGAAACCCGCCGAGGATGCGCAGAAGCCGGGAACGATCAGCGACCAGGAACTGGCGAGTCGGCTGTCGTTTTTTCTCTGGTCGAGCGTGCCAGATGAGGGACTGCTGGAACTCGCCCGGGAAGGTAAGCTGAAAGATCCAGTCGTCTTGAATTCGCAAGTGGATCGCATGCTGGCCGATCCGCGCGCTCAGCGATTCTCGCAACATTTCGTGGAGCAATGGCTGGGACTGGACGGACTGGACAGCGTCACGCATGTCAAAGATGCCGCGCTGCGAGACGCGATGCGGCAAGAGCCCATTGCATTTTTCAGAGAAGCCCTGCGCAGCAACAGCAGCGTCATGGACTTCCTGCATTCCGATTACGTCGTAGTCAACGAGCGACTGGCCCAGCACTATGGTATCCCAGGCGTTTTCGGCCCCCCCTTTCGCACGGTCCCGACCGCTGCCGAAACACGCCGTGGTGGAATCTTAACTTCCGCCACCATGTTGACGATGAATTCCGACGGGACCGATTCTCATCCTTTGAAGCGAGGCGTCTGGCTCTTGGAGCGGATTCTTCAGGACCCACCACCGCCGCCGCCGGCCAATGTTCCGAAAGTCGATCTGACGGACCCGCGCATCCTGGAGATGACG
>CAYUJE010000060.1:0-14318 GCA_964444865.1 uncultured Pirellulaceae bacterium
CCTGCCGGGGGTACTAAAACAATGCGGTATAACACGGACAAAATGCGTCGCACAGTGAATTGAAGAGAGGGCAAGGATGACGCTGGCGTAACATTTGGCGCTGCTTTTGGGGTAAATACTCTAAATTGTCACGTCTGCCGCAATTATCTTGGGCCCCCCGGTACAGCCGGCGACAATCACTCACCGGGCATGACTTCATCTTGCCAACACCACTGGCCGGGTTCCTCGCCCCGCAGGATTTCGAGCAGTTCTTCTGGCCCGCGAAACATGTAGGTGCAGAACTCGTTGGGAGCGTCCACGTCGTCCTTCCCGTGGTGCAGCACCGGCAGCCGCTGGGAGCCCCGCCGTGAAGCGAACGACCGCCAAACCATGGCGGCATCACCGGGCTTCATGATTGCATGCACGGAACATGAAAAAGTTGCCCCGTCCTCGCGTCTCCGATACGATGGAATGTATCGGTCGGCTACGGGGCCCGGCTGGGAATGGAGTTATTTTATGAGACTACGCACACTTTGCTTACTTCCGCTGTTTACAGCCGGCCTTCTGGCGCATGCCCCGCATGGGCTCGTTGCGCAGGAAGAGGATGCCGCTGTGCATGTTGCACGCCTGCTGGATGCAGGATGGGGGTCAACGACATCCTTTCGCGCCGCCGCGGACACGCATTCCGAAGCCTTGTTTTCGGCGGCTGGGCGGCACCCTTCCGCACTCTATGCCTCGGCCTTGGTGCAAATCAAGCAGCGGCGCTATTCCGAGGCCACCAAGCTGATTGATGAGGTCTTGTCGCGCGATGAGACCCATCTGCCCGCCTGGCGAGCCAAGGTCTGGCTCCAGACGGTGCTGAAGAACTATGAAGGGGCGCTGGTGGCCACGGACCAGCTTTCCAAGCTCCTTCCCAAGGACGATGCGAAGACTGGCGACGATGATGAGGCCCGGGCCTATATCGCCTTCCTCGGTCGTATTTATGGTTTTCTCGGCGGACCGGCTCAGTCGAATTTGAATCTCGACACCCGCAAGGAAATCGAAAAAGCAGTGACGTCGCGGATGTCGGAATCGCGGCAGGTGGTTTTTGAGGAAGCCCGCGATGGCGTGCTGCAAAAATTTGTGGAGTTGACGGATGCCCGATTAAACGTCAAGGACAAGGCCAAGGAGCAGGCAGACGCGGATCGCGAAAAGACTTTGGCTGAAATCAATGAATTGCGGGACGTGAATAAGGAGAAGGTCAAGGAACTGGAACAGAAAATCGAGAAGGCGAAAAAAGAGCACGAGAAAGAAACCGAAGCCGTCCGCAAAGCCGATGCGCCGCTGCAGAGCAAGTTCGTTGCGCTCCAAGAACAGGCAAGAAGCATCAATACGCAACTCATCAGCATCGAGCTACAGATTGTCGCGGTGCAGACGCAATACAACCAAACCCGCGATCCGAATGTGCGCAACCTACTCCAGGCCGATCTCAATCGGTTGAGCATTTTGGAAGGTGCCACCCAGGCGGAACTGTTCAGTATCAATCGGCAAGGGGCCGGTGTGCAGCAGCAGCGGTCCCTGTTGGCCGTGCGGCAGCAGCGGGCGGATGGAGAACTGGGTGCCAAAATCGGCCAGGTCGATGACGAACTTATCGCCATCGCCAAGAAAGAGAAGCGAGCCGATGTTGCCGAGAAGCGGGCGGCAAAAGCAGGCGTCCCCATTCCGATTTCCGCGCTCTCCCTGTCCGCCCAAGCCTCGGCTCTGATCACCTACGATCAGTTTCCCCTCGAACAGGAAAAAAGCCGTCTGCTCGCCACTCTCAAGCGTTAGCCGAGACGGCCTGCGTCAATGCCCAGAGCCGGAAGTCAGAACTTCCGGCTCTCGCTCCATCCTTTTGGGATGGTTTTGGATTTTTGCTGCGACCGGCAAGGTGCGACAATCAAGCTTAGCGGCGTCCACCACCGGCGTGACCGGCACCACCACCCCCACCTCCACCTTGGCCGCGTCCGCCCGCCTGCCCGCCACCCCCATTCCCGCCGCCGAATCCTCCACCGCGGCCTCCTTCAATTCCACGTCCGCCACTGCCGTTCCCCAGGGGCCGGTTGCCGCCATCCGCAACGTGATTTTGCCGTGGGCCGGACTGTCCATTTCCCATTCCTGGCCGGCCATTGCTGCTGTTGTGATTGCTGGGGCCGGCACCCTGGCGGCCATTCTGGTTTCCAGCATGTTGATGGTTCCGCGGGTCTCCCTGGTTCTGTTTTAGGTTCTCCCGAAACTGCTCCCTGTGGGCGTTGTCTTCGCGGTGGTCCTGCCGCATATCGCGGTGTTCCTGGTGCAGGTTGCGGATCTCCTTTTCCAGTTGCCTGTCGCCGTGAGACTCTTTCAGGTTCTGCATCATTCGTTGTTTGATGGCTGCGGCCATCTCCGGATTGGCTTTCATCTTTTGCAGAACGGCCTGAAAGTCTGGGTGATTCTGCAAATTCTCCAATTTCTTGAGGACATTCTCCCGATGGTCCTGAACCATCTCCTGGCGGTCCTGCCACATTTCTTTCTTGTTGTCCTGAGAATTGCGATGATCCTGCGCCATTTCCCGGCGGTCCTGGTGAAATTGCTTGTGGTCTTGGTGGTTTTCCCGGCGGTCCTGGCTCATCTCCCGCCGCATCCCACTTTCACCCTTCTCTTTGCGCTCACCCCCGCCGGCAGGTTTTTTCTGGTCGCCGCCAGAGCCTCCTCTCCCCATGGGTCGAGATGACTTGCCGCCCGCGTCCTCCGCGCGAACCGCAGGACTAGCCAACAGTACAAGAAACAACGGGGCGCAGAGCAGACAGCGAACTCTCATCGTGGACTCCCTGGAAGGACGGGCGAATGCCCTGGTACGAACGCCCGCCGGAATGGCTTAGGCTGGTGAAGTTGGAACCCATCGGAAACCTAGTTCAGTTTCCGCCCAGAAGCAAAAAAAATCTAATTCGTAACCAGACGGCTTGCCGGTGGGTCTTGCCGGACTCAAAATCTTGTTGCCATATCGCCACACTGCCAATTTCAACCCATGATTCACCTGCGCGGCCACTCGGCCCTCATCACCGGTTCCACCAAAGGGGTCGGCCGTTCCATTGCTGTCGCTTTTGCCGAAGCGGGGGCGAATGTTGTTCTGCATGGTCGGACTCCCGGTCCGGATGCCGACGAAGCCCTGGCAGCCTGTCGCGCCCACGGAGTGCGGGCGGAGTACATCATGGGAGATTTGGCGGGGCCGACCCTGGAAATGGCGGAGTCGGTCTTCAATCAGGCTCTGGCCGCCCTGCCGGAAATCGACATCCTGGTCAACAACGCCGGCAACTATAACGATGTGCCCTTCCTGGATATGGACTATCAGCGTTTCGAGCGGACGTTTCGGCTGAATGTCTTTTCCGTCTTCTTTCTGACGCAGAAATTCGCCCGTCGCTGGGTGGAGCGGAAAACAGCCGGCCGCGTACTGATGATCGGCTCCATCAATGGGCGGCTGGCGGAGCAGACGCACTCTTGCTACGACACGAGCAAGGGGGCGATTGAGGCGATGGTCAAAACGCTCTGCGTCGAGCTCGCTCCGCTCGGCATCCGGGTCAACGGCCTGGCTCCCGGCCTCGTACGCACGCCGCTCACCAGCATCATCGACCGGGACGAACGGTTCGCCCGCTGGATGGAACTCCACACTCCCAATCGCGAGGTCCCCAGCAGCGACGTCTGCGGTGACGGGGCCGTCTACCTTTGCAGCGACGCCGCCAGCCACGTCCACGGCCAGATGCTCCTCGTCGATGGCGGCATGAGCGCCTGGCAACAGCCGGACATGCCGGAGGGCTGGAAGTGACGTAAGAGGGATGGCATGAATGTCAGAATCTGAAATTGACTCCCATTCCTCAATGGAGATACCATTCTCGTTGAATGATGACGGAGTCGAACGCAAAGGTACTCGCAAATGTCTTACGGAAGTGTTCTTGCTTACTCGGCGATTGGAATTCTGAGTTTGCACCTCGTGGGTGGTTGCGCTGAATCAGAAACGGCTGAAGGAGTACGCCAAAACGAACGAGAAAAAACCCCCATTGAAACTGTTGAAGAAGCAAGTCCTGAGAGCAAAATGCGCTTTGTGACTGTTAACGATGCGGAAAAAAACTGCCCGTTGGCTATGGAGGGATGTTGTGCCATTTCCCTTCATAATGATGGCTCATGGATTGGGGGCGATAAGAACTTCGGCGTGGTGCATCGCGGACGACTTTTCTTGTTTACCAATTCTGAGAATCAGACTAAATTCCTTGGAAATCCCGACGCCTATTCCCCTGCACTGATGGGATCTGATGCTGTCGTCTTTGCAATTAAAGGTGTATTGCGCGATGGCAATCGCGACAATATGGTGAACTACCAGGGAAGAACATTTCTCTTTGTCGATAGTACGTCAAAAGCAGATTTTGAGAAATCGCCCCAAGTCTTTGCCGAGTTTGCTGCACTGGCCGAAAAACCGAGGCCTCGCTAATCTATTTCGACTGTCTGGCAACAGCCGGACATGCCGGAGTCGTGGAAGTGATTGGCGACCAACTATAGCGTCGGCAGTTGTACGACCGGCGGACTGGTGGCGGCTGCACTCGCCCGGTTGCGAACGAGCGTAGTGACAATTCGCTCCAAATAGGGGCCGACGATGGGGTCGTCGAAGTTGCCGAAGGTGGAACCTTCGTCCCCCTTCACGCGGATTTGCATGTTCAGCGGCACTTCGCCCAGGAAGGGGACGTGGAGCTCTTCCGCTTTCTTGCGGGCTCCGCCACTGCCGAAGATGTCGTACTTTTTGTTGCAGTCGGGGCAGATGAAGCCGCTCATGTTTTCGACCATCCCGAGGATGGGAATGTTGACCTTGCGGAACATGGCGATGGCCTTCACCGCGTCGAGAAGAGCCACTTCCTGCGGCGTGCAAACGACGACCGCACCGGTGAGCGGCAGCATTTGCGAAAGGGTGAGGGCAATGTCGCCGGTGCCAGGGGGCATGTCGATGATGAGATAATCGAGGTCGCCCCAGGCAGTATCGCGCAGGAACTGCGTGATCGCCCCGTGCAGCATCGGCCCACGCCACACGACGGCTTCGCCGGGGGGAACGAGAAAGCCCATCGACATCACCGGCATGTCGCCCGAATAGATGGGGCGAATTCGCCCTTCGATGACTTCCGGCCGCGGAGCGTCTCCCAGGCCCAGCAAATGCGGCACGCTGGGACCATACACATCGGCATCCATCAGGCCGACCTTGCACCCGGCCCGTTTGAGGCCAAGGGCCAGCACCGTGGCGATGGTGCTCTTTCCCACGCCCCCCTTGCCGGAGCCGACCGCAATCACGCTCTTGGCGGTCAGCCCGATATTCCCAATCTTCATCGCCGGCCGCTCATGCACGGCCATGTTGACCTGCACCTCTTTAAGCTGCGGCAGCCGGGCTTTGATGCGCTCGACGAGATTGTCCTTGGTCTCGTTGGCGATGGGAGCGGAATGCGTGGTGAGGGCGAGGGTCAGAGAGGCTTTCTCTCCTTCCACCTTCAAATCACGGATTTGCGACAGCGAGATCGCCCCGCGCCCCGTCTCCGGGTCGGGAAAATCACCAATCGCGGACTGTAACGCGGCAATATCAATCTGGCCTGCGGCCATGGGGGGTCTCCAAGCAAAGAACTCTACGGAAGCCTGATGAAAGTACCTCTTACCGTACGTGCAACGGCGAAAATCGGAAAGGGGCTAAAGTGGCTTCGGCTGCGAAGAAGTACCTTGGGATTGGACAGCTGACTTATCTTCTTCCTCAACCAATTTACCCATCCAACCGCCAAGAAGCAGCAAGAGATATCCGAGGAGGGCTGAAACTGCGATGACGAGTTTTGACGCGGCCAGCCAGAAGAAGACAATCGCCAACGTCATGAACAGCAGCCCCCCGCCCGCGGCCAGAATGACATAGGACTGAAGACGACGTATCTGCCAGGTTTTCGCGGTCAAAAGAACTGCGAAGATGGCTTGCAGGCAAGCCATGCAGGGCAAGAATAATAGGTCAACGATCATCAGCGCCTCGTTCCTTCCATTGTAGCAGTTGACTGGGGACCCAGAGAAGCAAATGCCAAACGACTCTTGAAGTTGGAAGGGGCGGAAATGGCTGGATTGGCGCAGATGGGTTCGCTATGATTCAGATATGAACGCACATACCAGCCAGATCCTCAAGACTGCACTTGAACTTCCCGAGAACGAACGTGAAGAAGTCGCGATCGAACTTCTGGAGAGTCTATCTCCCGATGGCGACGCTGACTACGATGCTGCTTGGGAGGCGGAAATCCAGCGAAGAATCGATGAAATGCGTTCAGGACGTGTTCAGGGGATTCCGTGGGAAGAGGTAAGAAAGAAGATGCGGAGCAAGCTGTGACGAGCCGGCCCGTTATTTTTCATCCCGAATCAGATCAGGAATTGAACAAGGCCATCAACTGGTATCTGGAAGTTAAGCGCAGTCCTCGTGCTGCGGAGGGTTTGGCTGACGCCGTGGAAAATGCTGTGCAGGAGATTGCTAACGATCCCGATGGCTGGCCCAAACATTCCCACGGGACTCATCGCTACAAGTTAAAGCGATACCCCTATTTCGCGATCTACGCATTGTTTGAAGAACATGTCGAAATCGTGGCTGTGGCGCACACTCGGCGCCGAACTGGTTACTGGAAGCGTCGATTGTCACGCTAAATCGGTAAGCTGCCGCCGTATCGCTGCCACGTCCGAATCCAGGTGCAATAGAAAGCTTCTCGCACAACTTCGAGCCAAGTGTTGCTCTAAAGCAGCCAAGTAATCCACCGGACTCTTCCCATCGACTCGTGCCAGCAGGCAAGCCGCCCAGTGAGTCGCAGTGCGTCGAGAAAGATCGGCGATTTCGGAGTCACTCGCCGCGAGGGAAAGCCGCCGGCAATAGGTCTGCCAGAAATGGTCGATTAATTGCAGGTATTCTTCGCGGCGGCTTTGGAAGTGAATTGCCTTAAGAGCCAGATGCGTGAGGAAAAACCCCAGATCGAAAGCCGGATCGCCGAAGTGGCCAACTTCAAAGTCGATGAGCCAGATTTGGCCGGGGGAAATGAGCAGGTTCTTGGGGCTGAAGTCGCCGTGGACGAGGCAGAGGCGTGTGCGGTAGGTCTCGTCGATGAGGTTGTGCAGCGTGTCCGCGAGGTCCGGATGGACGATGGCCAAGCGGCGGTAGTAGGGATCGAGTCGGAGAGAGTCAAAGAAGGTGCGGTCCTCCAGTCGAGCGGCGATGTCCGCATCCCGCCAACTGCCGGCGTGCAGGGTTCCCAGCAGCGTTCCGCAGGCGGCTGCGATTTGGGGGTCGGCTTCGCCGGCCAGCAGGCATTCCTTCCAGGTTCTGTGACCGGAAGGGGCGGCGGACATGGCGTAGCAGTAATTGGCGCGGTCTGAAAATATTACCTTGGGGACCGTCGTCGTCCACGAAGCGGAGAAGTTAGTATCAGGGGGCTGACGCCCCCCGCTCGCCAGCAGGGAGCCGCAGATTTCCAGGACTTCGACTTCGCGCCAGATTCGTTCGATGCTGCAGAGCCACTCCTGCTGCACCTTGAGTCGAGGGAGGGCCTGCTTGAGGACGAAATCGCCTGCAGGCAAATTTGTGCGCTCCACCAAGAGCACGGTATTGGAAACGCCTCCGGAGAGTTCTCGAATTTGCAGCGCCTCGTCAGTCTCCACGACCCCTTGCGAGCGGAGGTAGTCAGCAGCGGTTTGGGGAGTCAGCTCAATCATCACTTCCAAGGTAATCGGGGCCCTGCCAACAAAAAAGGCACGCCTCCCGAGGGAAGCGTGCCAGGTTGTTGCCAAAATCAGTGACCTGAACGATTAGAAAATGCCAAGGGCAGCCAAACTGTAGCGAACGACAAGGCCGGCGACCACCACGCTGACCATGCTCATCAATTTGATGAGAATGTTCAGGCTGGGGCCCGAGGTGTCCTTGAAGGGATCACCCACCGTATCACCCACAACAGCCGCCTTGTGGGCGTCCGTCTTCTTGCCGCCGAAGTTTCCGGCCTCAATATGCTTTTTGGCGTTGTCCCAGGCTCCACCGGAGTTGGACATGAAAACCGCCACGCAGAAGCCAGTTGAGAGCGTGCCGACCAAGAGCCCCAAGACTCCGCCGACACCGAGCAGCAAGCCAATCACCACCGGGGTGACCAGACCCAGGAGCGAAGGGAGAATCATCTCCTTCTGAGCCGCCTGAGTGCTGATGGCGACGGGAGTCGCGTAGTCGGGAAGGTCCGTGCCTGCCATGATGCCTGGCTTCTCCCGGAATTGACGGCGAACTTCTTCGACCATCCCCTTGGCAGCCCGGCCGACGGCTTTCATGGTCATGGCGCAGAACACAAAGACGCACATGGAACCGATCAGCATTCCCACGAGCGCCTTGGGATTCATCAACGAGGCGTCGTAATAGGTGACAAAGTCCGGGAGCGTCGCCCGCTTCAATTCGATGAGCGGAGAGAGCGTATCCTTGAACATGGGGACCATCGCAGTTTTTGATGGGCCCTTGGGGGAACGAATCGGCATGTTAACCAACTCAATCAGATCGCTCGATATCTTGCCCGGCTCGGGAGAGAACTTGATGGCGTCCCACTTGGCCGCAATCCGCAAGTCGCGGCGATCATCCGGCATGGCTAGATAGTATTCACCGGGATGCTTGGGGTCGTTTCCATGTTTGTGGACGATGAATCCGGGACTGACTTTGTAGAACCCTTCTTCCGTCTGTTTCACGGCGACTTCATGGCCCCAGCGGTCAAAACCGACACGCACTTCCTCCATGTAGGCGGCCAGCAGTGCCAAAGCAGTTAGAGCCGCGGAACCGATAGCAAAGCCCTTGCCGGTCGCTGCCGTCGTGTTTCCCAGGGCGTCCAGGGCGTCCGTCCGCTTTCGGACTTCCGGTCCCAGGTGAGACATTTCGGCATTTCCGCCGGCGTTGTCGGCAATCGGGCCGTAAGCATCGGTAGCCAGAGTAATGCCGAGCGTGCAAAGCATGCCGACCGCGGCAATACCCACGCCGTAAAGACCCAAGGCGAATACATTGACGTCCGAGAAACTGAAGTCTGTTGCCAGGCCGAAGGAAAGCAGAGTTCCGATGCAGACGACCACTACCGGGAACCAGGTGCTGATCATGCCTTCCGCGATGCCGGCGATGATTACCGTGGCCGGGCCAGTCGTGGCATTCTCGGCAATACTCTTCGTGGGGGCGTAGACATCACTCGTGGAATATTCCGTCCATTTTCCAATGAGCCAGCCGGCGACGAGACCGACGACCACGGAGCCGGCAACCATTAAATGGCTGGGCATGATGAAGTAGGTCAAAGCAAAGGCCGAGACGACGGATAGCAGCGTGGCGATGTTAATACCCATGCCGAGGGCGGCGAGCAGGTTTTCCTGGTTAGCATCCTCTTTGGTCCGAATGCCGTACATGGCAACGATTGACAGGAAGATGCCGACACCGGCAATCGCCATCGGCAGGAACAAGGCCCGAACCTGCATGTCCGGCTGATCGATGAAGGCGGCCACACCGAGGGCGGCGGTCGCGAGAATCGATCCGCAGTAAGACTCGTAAAGGTCCGCACCCATGCCGGCGACGTCGCCCACGTTGTCACCCACGTTGTCCGCGATGGTCGCGGGGTTGCGCGGGTCATCTTCGGGAATGCCGGCTTCCACTTTGCCCACCAGGTCAGCACCGACGTCGGCTGCCTTGGTAAAGATGCCACCACCGACGCGTGCAAACAGAGCTTGGCTACTGGCACCCATGCCGAAGCAAAGCATGACCACCGTGATTTGGTCGAGACCCATCGCTGGATAACCCATCGCCGGAACCGCCCAGCGAAGAATGGCGTACCAAATGCAAATGTCGAGCAAGCCGAGTCCCACCACCACGAGCCCCATGACGGCCCCCGAGCGGAAGGCGACTTGCAAACCTTGGTTCAGAGATTTCTGAGCCGCTGCGGCGGTGCGATTGCTCGCATAGGTGGCCGTCTTCATGCCGAAGAAGCCTGCCAGACCGCTGAAGAAGCCACCCGTTATAAACGCGAAGGGTACGAATTTACTTTGGGCATTGAGGCCGAAGGCGGCAACGGCCAACAGGATAAAAATCACGACAAAAAACATGGCGACGACTTTATACTGTTGTCGCAAGTAGGCGGCGGCGCCGGTCCGCACGTAACCGGCAATTTCGATCATGCGGGGTGTCCCCGGATCGGAGGCCATCATGGCTTTATAAAAGACAAACGCCTGAACGAGAGCCGCAATCGAGCCCACCAGGCAAATGCCCCAGTACAGCAATTCCTGACCGGTGCTGAATTCCGCCCCTGGCGCGACTTCCGCTGCCGGAGTTTCCTTGGCGGAATCTTGGGCCAAGCTCACGGCCCGGAATCCCACCATTCCAAATGCTGCCAATAGTAGTAGGGCTGCGGCGAGCCACCGACCCCTTTGCTTCCAAGTTGCCATACGCTGTGCCATCGTCAGATTCATCCTTCGTAGATTGTGAGGAATTTCACAAAGTTCGGCCTGAGAAAAGCATCGCCCCAAGTGCCGAAATCGTAAATACCTGGCAGGGAAAAAAAGAAATGATCTCGTCCCGCCGGAAAACAGGACGGTTCCTATCTTAAACAGTTTATTAACTTGGGGGAAAGTCTACCCAACAGATTCGGAAGCTGTCAACCCTATGGCGGGGACTGTTGGCAGATATTCTTCCCGTAAACAGGGTTTGATGGTCAAGATGCTGCCATTTGTGCCGATTCTCGTTCCACAATCATAACGAAAGCGGCTCACCCGCGAGCTGCCGCTCGTGGCGAGTGAGCTCATACATATCGTGGAGCAGTTGCGCATCGCAGGGGCGCTGGGTGACGTTCCGGCGGGCAAACATCCGTTGCTGCGTGGCGATCATCACTTCGGGAGGGAGTTCGGTCACTTGTCCGAACAACCGGGCATAGTTGACGAAGCTGGGAACGCTGGTGGTGACAAAGCCGTAAACCATGCTGCAAACACCGATGGTTTTTCCGGTAAAAATGCCGGTGTTAATCGCGGACTTGGCATAGTCCCCCATCATACAGCCGATGAATTGCATACCTGTGGCCACCGATTCGCCGCGGTAGTCCATTTTCACAGTGCCATAGGTATTCTTCAGATCACTGTTGCAAGTGCCGGCACCGAGGTTGATCCAGCTACCCAGGTAGCTATGACCGAGAAAGCCATAATGCTGCTTGTTCGAATAGGGTTCGACGACGGAGGCTTCGACTTCGCCACCGATTTTGGTGGTGTGTCCGAGAGAGACGGCATCCTTAATAGCCGATTGCTCCGTCACCCGGCATTTGGGACCCAGGTAGACGGGACCGCGGAGAAAGCAATGCGGGCCGACGCTCGCCCCCTCATCGAGCAGCACCGGTCCCTTGCTGGTATCGGTAACAACATGCTGGCCCAGTTTGGCTCCATCCGCCAGAAAGACTCCGTCCGTGATTTCCTGAAAACGGCCGCTGCGAATGCGGTGGGCCAGATTGGAGTCGATAATCTGCAGGTTGTGGCGGATCAAGTCATGGGGATAGTCGAGTGTTGCCAGAGTCCCTTCCAGCCGTGGCAACTTGGACCATACCGACTGATGAAGGTATTCGCTGAAGCGGGCGGCGTCGGCGCTGGTGGGGGGCTTCACCGCGGATTCATCGAGAAACGCCGCGCCCAAGGCAGAACCACTGCTCACGATGCCCGGCCTTCCGGAACTGACAAGTTCGCGGAGAAACCTGAAATTGGCGACGGAAGGGACCAGCCGAGCATTGATCAGCAGTGCCGGGAGTCCGTTGGTGACAGAAGGGGACGAGAATTGAAGAAAATCAACTTGTTGCAGGGTAGCCAGATGCGGGCGGACTACTCCTCGCAGCGTGGCCCCGGTTTCTGCGGCAAGTTCCGTCGCCCAGTCGATGAGACGATAGCTGGCGCAGGAGATGTTATAGGCCGGACGTCCGACGGTAATTGGGAAAAGCCTGGGGACGAAGTCGTCCTCAAAGAGAATAATTTGCATAGGGGGATCTCCTGCCTGCTGGCGGGCAATTCTACGTCCCCAAATGCGATTTGTAGAATGTCAATTCCAGCGATTATGCCGATGCTGCCGGATGGAAAGGAGGCCCGTGTGAAATCCCAGGGGCAGGGAACTCCCAGCGCCTCCGTCCATTTTGTGAGCCAGACTTAGGAGTGTCGTTCCCACGTGATTCCCCCAAACTCCTGAGTACTATGTCTTCAGCCGCTCCTGCTTTGGCCCGAATGGGCGAGCCAATTCCGGGCTATCGGCTGCGCCAACGCATAGGGGCGGGAGGCTATGGAGAAGTCTGGGCCGTGGATGCGCCCGGCGGCCTTGCCAAGGCGATCAAGTTTGTCTACGGGCAAATGGACGAGGCACGGGCAGCCAGGGAATTCAAGTCGCTAAATCTCATCAAGGGAGTCCGACATCCGTTTTTGCTTTCCCTCGAACGGATCGAAATTGTCGACGGACAACTACTCATTGTCTGCGAACTGGCCGATGCGAGTTTGAAGGATCTGTTCGAGCAGTCTCTGAATTGCGGCAAGGCTGGCATTCCTCGTGGCGAATTACTGGAGCACTTGCGAGATGCTGCCGACGCCTTGGATTACATGAATTCGCAGCATGGCCTGCAGCATCTGGACGTGAAACCCGAGAACCTGCTGCTGGTCGGGGGGCGAATCAAGGTGGCGGACTTCGGCCTGGTCAAGGACATCCAGGATGCGTCCGCATCGTTGATGGGGGGGCTGACTCCCATTTATGCTCCCCCCGAAGTCTTCGATGCTCGCCCCAGCCGCCGCAGTGATCAATACAGCCTGGCCATCGTTTATCAGGAAATGCTCACCGGCGTTCTGCCGTTTCCCGGCAAAACGGCTGCACAACTCGCCGCTCAACACTTGTCCGCCAAGCCGAAGCTGGAAGCTCTCCCCGCTGCGGACAAACCGATTATTGAACGGGCGTTGTCCAAAGATCCGCAACAACGCTATGGCAGCTGCCGAGAAATGGTGGAATCGCTGCTGCACGTCCATTCCGCGGAGTTGCCCCTGCCGGCTCAGTTGAGCTATGAATATGGAGAGCAGGGTCTGCAAGCAACAGCCATGATGGAACAACGCTCTCCGGAACCGCTCGTGACCTGCAAGGCAGGAGCATCAGCGCCCGAACAGGACATGCTGCGTCGGCTGGAATCCGCGGAGCAGGCGACTGTTTACGCTGCCCAGGGGCGTTATGAAGTTGCCGAACAGTCAGCGCAAGCGGCCGTGTCGACGGGCTCGCCCGAGGAACGTCCTCCCCTCGCCTCGCTGGTGGATTTGTCCCCTCTCGCATTTGATCCGACCTCGACCGGCTGCCGAAGGACTTTGTTCGTCGCTATTGGCGGGCTGGCGGGTAGGACGCTTCAACAACTGCGCCGCAAACTGGTCGACCGCTGTGGTGCGGAGCAGCGCGGGAACATGCACTTTCTGTCGCTCGACACCGATTCTCGGGAACTGCTGGAATCGACTCAGGGCTCAGCAGGGGAGTCACTGGCTTTGCCGCTCCGAAAAAGTGCGGATTATCGCAATGACTCGCAAAGGTATCTGGACTGGCTCAGCCGCCGTTGGCTCTTTAACATTCCTCGTTCGCAGCAGACGGAAGGGATTCGCCCCTTTGGGCGACTGGCATTTGTAGATCACGCCGAAGAGGTACTGCGGCGATTGCGGGAAGCAATTTCCCACCTGAAGTCGGCCGGCAAACCCCTTGATGAATCGATCCCGCCGCGGGTGGTCCTGGTCGGTTCCTCTTCGGGCGGTGCCGCTAGCGGCATGGTGCTGGATGTGGTCTATGCAATACGCCAATTGATGGACGAACAGGCCCCCGTTGGCTCCTTGGATCTGCTGTTATTGCATGGAACTGGGCGTCAACCAGCGGCTCAGGAGTTGGCTGCGGTCAACTCGTTTGCCCTCCTCACCGAACTGAACCATTGCCTCCGATCTGGCGGCAGCTATCCAGGGGATTTTTCCTGTGGACTGAAGTCTCGCGCGGCCAGCGAGGGAACCCTGGAGAATTTGTACCTGGTCCATCTGGGGCAGGATTTGGGGAGCGGAGATTTTCATGCAGCTTGTGACCGCGTGGCCGAATACCTATTCCTCGATGCCGCCACTCCCGTCGGCAATTATCTAACGGCCTGTCGCACCACGGAGCCGAATGAAAAGCGGCCGGACGTGACCTTGCGCACGTTTGGCCTGTGCCAAATTGGATTTTCCGAGGCCACCGTGAACCGCGGAGTGGAATCGCTTTGTCGAGAAACCTCGCTGCGCTGGTATGGCGAACC
>CAYUJE010000060.1:14418-23976 GCA_964444865.1 uncultured Pirellulaceae bacterium
GAGGCACCGCAAAATGCCCGCAAGCTTCCTCCCGTGGATCAATGGTTCTCTGGGAGTGCCCGCTTTTTTGGTGCCCTTGGCGCGGACTTGGAATCCTCTTCGGTCTCCCCTCTGCATTCCGTGCTCGCCGACCGCCAGGCCCAAATCGCGGCACCTTTGGGTCCGCAACTGAGGGACTGGCTGCTGGCCATGCCGGAAGAGCCGTCCGTGAGAATCTATGGAGGACAATGGTGTGCCAAATGGTTTCGGGCACATCTGAAGAATTTAGTTGAAAAGTCCCGGGACATGCGGATTCAAATTGGGCTACAGCTCAGGAATATCGAGCAGAAGCTGGCTCTAGCCGCCAAATCCGTCGCCAAAAACAAGGATCCCGAGTCAAGTCCCGAAGCTCAGTTTCTGCTGCACTGCCAATTGCGGATGTATCAGTTGGCAGCACACGTCACGATGCAGTTCGCGCAGAATGTAGCCGGTTACGTCTCCCAGGCTCACGATCAATTGCATGATTTGGGCCGCGATGTCAAGCATTTGGCGGACCAGTTTGCGATATCCGAACAGCCTCCTGCGGATGCGGTCGAGCTGGCAGCCCTGGCTCAATTGGGGCGGGATGAAGAGGCTTCTGCCTTCACTCTGGATAAACACTTTCAAGAGCGTGTCTTTGCAGCTGCCGGCTTTCGAGCGGTCTTGCAGGGAGGCGAGCAGCGGCACAAGCTCCTTTTGCAATTGCGCCACGAGGCCCGGCAAGTCGTGCTGAATTCTCTTCGACAAGTGAATCTATCCACCTTAGTGCACGAACTCGGCAAAACGGATGCGACAGGAACGTCCAAGCTGGGAAATGAAATAGACGCGGCGCAGCCCTGGCTGCAACGGGCGGGAGGCGAACGGCGATTGCTGTACGTCCGCGGGCCGGACAGCGGTCGAGACTCAGGATTGGAATTGACGCCTGAAGCGATTTCCTCCCTGGTTGGTCACGCGCAATTCCAACAGTTACCCGCGGTCGTATCCACGGATATGAGCCAGATTGTGTTCTGTTACGAAATTGGCAATGTTCCCCTGGTGCATGCCGCGGCACAACTCATCGACCATCGCCCCAGTTACGCCGAAGCCGCTTCGCGTTTGCACGCCCGCACGGACATTTCCTGGCAGGAGATTTCGGTGGGGGCGGAATGACCCGCCGAGCCAGCAGTGAGGATTTTGCGGTTTAATGGGGCCGCGCGACCGGTCCGCCACGAGTCGAAATGCCCCATGACATTTTCTGACGTAAGCTGTTGATGGTTCCTGAGTGTTTGGTCTCATGCGGAGACAGCGACATGCCTAATTATCGCCGCCGGATTTTTCTGATTGATGCCCAGGTGCAAGGGGCATTGATAATGCGGGTCGTGTCCTATTGGTTCTATTGCCTGTTTACCATTTCAATGCTGCTGATTTGGTGGGATCTCTATTCTGGTCCCCCGCGGCGATTCTTTACGGTGATCAGCGACGTGGGGGAACGATTTGGCCCCGTGGCCGTCGCATCCCTGCTCATCATACCGATCGTCGTGATGGACATGCTTCGCATGAGCAATCGGTTTGCGGGGCCAGCGAAGCGTCTGCACGCCGCGATATGCGACCTGGCCGACGGCAAGGTAGTTCGTCCCCTGGTCTTTCGCGATGACGACTTCTGGAAAAAAATCGCCACCGATTTTAACCGCCTGAATGTCCGTTTCGATCGGCTTTCCGCCGGTTCCGACGAGCCCTCCGCGGAGATATCGGAATGTGTAGCCGCCGGCAAAGAAGAATCGCAATTGGTCGTTTCGGCTCCCTAACCATTCTTGGCTAGGCAGGCCGCAAGTACGGATCAGTGCCCCTTGCCTGCTCCGCAGGCACTCAGGACCGCGCAGGTGCTGCAGGCACCCGTTCCGCAACCATTTTCGGCTTCCGCGGTTCCACAGCCGGGACCGCACCCTTGGGCCAGGGTTTCGGTGAACTGGCGGAATTGGACCTTGGCTTCGTAGGTCTCCGCCAATTCGCTGGTCAGCTCGGCGATGGCCGGGGATTCGCCGCCGAGAAAATAGAAGAACAGGGACTGGCCATCAAACAGGTGCTCCACGTCGACCAGCACCGCGGGAATCCCCCGCTCCTTCAAGCGACTTTCGCAAGCGATCAACGCTTCCTGGCGGTTCCGGTCCAGCCGCGCCAAAAGCAGGTCGTCTTCAATCGTCATCCGTCGCAGCAATGAACCATGAAGTTCGTCCTGGTCGGCGGTCGTCAAGGGAGAAAGTACCTCTCCCACTTCCAAGCCGCGACGGGTGCGGCAGACGACGCGAGTGCCGCGGGGAAACCGTTCGGCCCCTTCGGCGGCAAAACGCCCGACATGCCCCAGCACACCAAATCGAACAAAATGCTGCCCTAACACGCTGGCCCGCTTCCTACTAAAATAGGCTTCGTCAGTTGACTCCCCATCCACCTATCATGCAGGGATTCCGGTCCCTTGCAAGCCAATTGCCGAGCCCCCTATGACTCTCAGCCAGATGGATCAGCCCGCTGTAATCGCCGCCGATTCCACCGGCGGCGTTCTCGATTGGCAAGAATTGGCGAGCCGATCGCTGGCAGGAGAGACAATTTCCGAAGCGGAAGCGCTGGCGGTGCTCCGTGCTCCAGATGCAGAGCTGCTGGATATTATGGCGGCGGCTTATCGCGTTCGCCGCCAATACTTTGGCAATACCGTGCAGCTCTATTACTTGATGAATGCGAAAAGCGGCCTCTGCCCGGAGGACTGCCACTATTGCTCGCAATCGAAAGTGAGCGAAGCCGAAATTCCCCGCTATAACATCCTCAGCCGCGAGAAGCTGCTGGATGGTGCCCGCCTGGCTGCGGAGCGACAGTCGAAGACGTACTGCATTGTCATTTCCGCCCGGGGTCCGAGCGAGCGGGAAATTCAGGCCGTGGAGAAAATTGTCCCCGAAATCAAGTCGCGCTATGATCTCGAAATCTGCGCCTGCCTGGGGCTGCTGACACCCGATCAGGCCAATCGGCTGGCCGCCTGCGGCGTCAACAAGGTCAATCACAATCTGAATACGAGCCCGGAATACTACGAACAGATTTGCACGACCCACACCTACCAGGATCGCGTCGCCACCCTCGCCGCCTGCCGCAGTGCCGGACTTGCCCTGTGCTCGGGCGGCATCATTGGCATGGGGGAACAGGACGAAGACGTTGTGAGAATGGCTCTCGCACTTCGTGAACTCAAGGTCGAGTCCATCCCGCTTAACTTCTTGATTGACATCAGCGGCACACCCTTGCAGAGGACCCAAAACCTCACACCCCGCTACTGCCTCAAAGCATTGGCCATGTTCCGCCTGGTCAACCCCAGCAGCGAAATCCGCATCGCCGGCGGCCGGGAACTTCATTTGGGAAGCATGCAATGCCTGGGGCTCTATGCCGCCAATAGCATGTTCGTGGGAGACTACTTAACGACCAAGGGGCAGCTCCCCGAGGCGGATTACAAGATGATCGAGGAAATGGGGTTCGCGATCACGCGGAGCGAGGCTGCTGCTGAAGTGCTCAACTAGAAGTGCTCCGCCAGGTGGACAGTCGCCAGCGGGAGACTGGGTAGTTGAACAGGCGGTCCTATGCCTTTAGAAATGGTGTGTTGTCGCTCAATCGAACCGAGCGCTAAGAAGTCGAGTCTTCGTGGCGAGGGGCTGATGTTCAGATTTACCTTGATTTTCACCGCAGTGGCTGCGCTGGCATTCTTACCTGGATGCTTGGGAGGTTATAAACCGGATAACGGAGTCAAGGTAAAAGGAATGCTCACCAAGGGTGGGCAACCCCTCACCGTTCCCAACATGGCTGCGCGAGTCGGAATGATCAAGGTGGATCTCTATCCCATCAGTTCGGATACCAACGATTCGCGGAGCATGGAAGGAACGCTGGCGAACGAAGACGGCACTTTTGAAATTGTCGGCGCAGGCCAGGGAATCAAGCCGGGAAAGTACAAACTGAGCATTACTGCCGACCACGGGGACGGCAAAGACCAGTTGGGAGGCAAGTACTCCGCGGCAAATTCGCCCATCCAGGTCAATGTTTTGGAAAAATACCTGGGAGGAACGCAAGATATCGGATCGCTGCCCGTCGACTGATTTCGAAAATCTCAGTATTCGTGCCCCCTGGAGCCGAGCGCCAATTCCTATTTCGCTTTTGCGATTCGGACGCCGAAATATCCCTGCAAATCGCCGAAATTGCTTGCGAGACGCATTTATTTTCGCTATTCTGACAGTCATTCTTTGCGGCCAGGCACTCCCTTAGTTGGAGAATTCGCGATTTCTTTGCAAAGGATTCTTTTTGAATTTTCTGCGATTCATTTGATCTTCTCCACTGAGGTCATTGCATGAAAAAACGTCTTGGTTTCACTCTCGTCGAGTTATTGGTCGTCATCGCCATTATTGGGGTGCTCGTGGCGCTGTTGTTGCCGGCTGTTCAATACGCGCGAGAATCGGCGAGACGGACTCAGTGCGCCAATCACCTGAAGCAACTCGGCATTGGCTTTCATCTTCATCATGATGTGCTCCGTTCACTCCCCCACGCGGGGATTGATTACTGGGTCAACACACCCCGATTCATCAACGGCGCTGGGGCCACGGGCGACAAGCAGTGGGCGGGCTGGGGATACCAGGTGCTCCCCTACATTGAGCAGCAACAGATCTTTGATGGTGCGGGGGCTACCTCCCCCACGGATGACGCTCGGCGGATTCTCGCCATCAGCACGCCGATTTCCGTCATGTATTGCCCTTCCCGCCGACCTGCCAAGGCCCTCTACCCGATTGGAAGTTGGTATCCCGTGAATCCCAGTGCGGCCCAACTGGGGCCTGCCGGGGTCTCTTTTGGACATGGCGCGATCGATTACGCCAGTGCTTATGTGGACGGCGGTGGCCGCAATGACATCCGGTATACCGTGGTTGGCGGTGCAAACCGCAGCGGAGCTGTGGTTCAACTGGGGGGCGTGAGGGCTGGAAGCGGGACTACGGGCGAAAATGAGCCCAATCCCGCGAAGGCCAATCTTCCCGTGGTTGGGCTGGGAGAGTTGTCCGATGGGATGTCCAACGTCATCGTTCTCGGAGAGAAACGGCTGAACATTTCCGTCATTGGCCAGTATCAAACCGATGATAACGAAGGGTATACCTGCGGCTGGGATCACGACGTCAATCGCAACTGTTCCCTGCAGCCCCGTCCCGACCCGCGGAGCGGCTACGGAGAACTTCGCTTTGGTTCCTCCCATCCCACCGGATTCCAGGTTTTGATGGGGGATGGGGCCGTCAAATTCATTCCCTATATCATCGACGAACTGATCTTTCACCGGCTTGGTTACAAAAACGATGGCCAGGTCGCTGGCCTGCCGTCTCAATAACCGGCGAAGTTCGAACTATTTCGTGACAGTCTGATGACGGCCGCGGAAGACCTCAACGATTAGTGTGCCAGTCTTTCCCCAACTTGGGAAAAAATCGCCTGCATCACGCCAAGGTACTCTTCGGCTTCGGCCAGCGGCATCACCAGCGGCGGGCTAACACGGATGACCTTGCCGGCTAGGGGGCCGAGAAGGTGAATCGCCCGGCCCTGGGAATCGCCCAGATAACAGGCTTCCACGCAGGCTTTGGCGACAGCGTCCGCGGGAGTCTTGCCGATGGCAGCACACTCGATTCCCCAGACGACTCCTTCGCCCCGAATGTGGGCGACAGCGGGCAACTCCGCAAGCTTCAAGAGCCCTGTTTCGATGACCGCCGAGAGCTTCTTCGCCTGCCCCATCACGTCGTTTGTTTCATACTCATCGAGCGTGGCCAGGACAGCGGCACTGGCGAGCGGGTTGGCGCTCCAGGTGTCGCTGGCTTCGCCGTAGTGCATGTTGGCGAACAGATCCGCCCGCCCGACGGCTGCACTGACGGGGACGCCATTGCCAAGCCCCTTGCCCAGGACCACGATATCGGGCTCCACGCCATATTCGGTGAACGCGAACAGAGAGCCAGTCCGGCCGAAGTTGGCTTGCACTTCGTCAAAGATAAACACGATATCATGCTCGCGGCAGAAGCGGGCCAGAAGCTGGATGTATTCCTTCTGCGGATGAAAGCTGCCGCCGCCGCCGAGGTAGGGCTCGGTGATGAGGGCGCAGATTTTGTTGCCGTGCTCCGCCCAAAGCTTGTTTAACTCGGCCTCGTACGGCTTCAAATCAATTGGCTGTTTGCGGCGGGCGACATTGATGCATTCTTCCCGCGGAAAGCTGAGGAATTTGACCCGCGAATCCCGTTCGCTGTCCTGCTCGCTGCCGGTGACCGCTCCCGCGAGCCCCTTTTTGCCGTGAAAGCCGTACCGGGTGCTCAGGATCATCTGCTCTCCCGGCCGGCGGTCCATCGCGGCCCACAGGGCCTTCTGAATCGCCTCGCTGCCGCTGGCGGCCCACAGCACCTGCTCGCACCGTTTCCCCCCCGGCTGTTTCTGCATCAGCGCCACCAGCCGTTCGGTGGCAACCGTTTCCACTTCGGTCACCGCGTTATAGCCGTTGAGCGTGACCGCCTCGCAGAATTCCCCGGCGGTCTTCAGCCCGCCAAGCTGCAAATAGTCGGTCACCCGCTTCCACCAACGAGTCGGGTTGTGCCCCAAATTCATCACCAGCACCCCGGACGAAAAATCCGCCAGCTTCCGCCCCTCCGGCGTCCAGTGATACGACCCGGCCGACTTCGCCAGCACGGCCAGGCTCGGCGTAAACGTCCGGAGCGCATGCGGCTCCACCTTCGCCAGCCGGCGGCGTATTTCGTTGGAAGTGGCTTCACCAGGATGAGAAATCAGTGTGGGAATTTCGGCGGGCATGAGCGGAGAGGTTGAAGGTGGGAGGTTAGAGAGTGAGGTAGGCTTCCAGCCTGCCCGGACATTTTACCGTCTCTCAAGCTCGGCAGGGAGTTCCAATGTCCGCAACCTGGATAGGAGATATTTGCCGTGCAACGAACGACTTGTAATGGACTAGATATCCATTTCCCTTCTCGCTGGGAACCGACCGATGACTACGCTTCTGATTAACAACGAACTCGGCCAGCGGGCCCGGCTGGCTGGGGAGTGTCAAGGCAAGACCTTCGACCAATTCGTGGATGACGTGCTCCGTCAGGCGGTGGGAGGGAAAGAAATCCAAATCGGATCGCGAAACGGCCTGCCCGGCGTTCTCGTCCCGCCGGGGACCGCGACCATTGAGCCGGCCGCGGTCACTCGTGCATGGGCGGAGAAAGGCATTTGATTTCCCTTCCTGACATCAACGTCCTGTTGGCTTTGGTGCGGTAGTTTTTGATGGGTGGACGGCACCATCAATTACGTCCTCGCTGCGGGGATTTCCGACCCTTTTATCCGCATTAACCTAGGCCTTCAGCCCGGTCTATCGTATCTCCGCCCCTCGTGGCGGCTTGGCGTCGAAAAAACTTGGCAAAATCTTTCGGGAACCACTTGGTTTTGCATGGGTACTAGTGTATACTGAACAAACGCGTCTATTTCGCTTGTTTGTTCCCAGTATCTTTCCCGGAGGTTCCCATGTCCATCGATCTGCAAAATCTGAATCAGCAATTGCGCGAGCTGCAGCCCCCTTCCGCGAGGGACAGGCTGATTTTTGAGGCCGTGGTCGTGAAGGGGCGCGGGCAGGGGGAGGTGGCGGCCGAACACGGAGTCAGCCAGCCGCGGGTGTCCCAGATTGTGGCGGAGGTGGGGGAGTGGCTGGACCGGGCGCTGCCGCGAGCGCGGCAGCAGGAGAGTTCGGCTGGGGAATTGGCCGCGGGGCAGTATGTGGCCGAGGCCCAGATCAATTTTCTGCTTGAGCAGACGATGCAATTCATCGCGGAGAGCAAACAGGACAGAGTCACCGAGAAAGCCGGAATGCGGGGAGAGGAGCGATGGCTGGAGACGAAGATCCAGATCCGGCCCCTTGTCCCGGTGGGGCTGCTCAACATGGCCCTCCGCCTTTCCCAGGCAAAGGCAAAGCTGGCGGGGGTGGATGTGAGCGGCAAGACGCAGCGGGAGGCAGTGCTGGCGGAAATCAGGGGTCAGAGGGAAGTGGTCAGGGGTCGGGAGTCAGGGGTCAGGGGGAAAGGTGAAGCGAAGGTCGAAAAACCGCTTATAACGAAAATTCAGAAAAGCGCCGCAGCGGCGGAAAACGTCTCGCTGCAAGTCGAAGCGGTGCATGAGGATAAGCTGCTTCGCGAGAGGGATGAGTTCGTCAAAAACAGGGCGTGCAAACAGCTTATAAATCACTTGCGGCGTGATCCGGACTGTGCCGGTTGGACGGAAGAGCAATTCCAAAAGCACGCCCAATTCCTCTGGGACTTGGACTCGCAGGAGAAATCAACCGCAGCCAGAGAACTTGGGACGCCACCGGAGAGCGGGCCTCTGCTCAGCATTCATATCCCCCAAGAGATGCTGCCGGCCGCCGCAGGAATGACGCCGAAGCGGCGAGATTCGCGGCGCAAGGGGAAGGAGCGCTCCTCGGCGGAAGAACGCCGCCGGGAGTTTCTGGCTCCGCTGGCGGTGGGATAGCGACCGCCGACGGGCCGACTGTGACCGGCGATCGGCCTGCGTAAGCTGGCCGGTCACGCGGCACCGGCAACAGCGGCTCTCTCTGTACGCGGACTTACCGGCCAGCTTACGCAGGCCGCTCGCCGATGAGAAAAGCGGGTTAGCCCAACTACGACCCTTGACATCCATGCTTGCCGATACTACCTTTCTTAATAAAGGTAGCTAGTTCCATGTTAGATACCAACAAGTACGCGTTTGTCCGCAAGGGGCTGCTGGAGTTCGTCGTGCTCCAGACGGTTTCGGCGAACAAGGTTTACGTAGCCGAGATTCTGCAGCGGTTGCAGAACACGGACTTTGCAACTCAAGAGGGGACACTGTATCCCCTGCTCAGCAAACTGTGCCGCGAAGGGATGCTGGCCTACGAGTGGCACGAGTCTGATGCGGGACCGCCGCGCAAATACTACAAGCTGACGGCGGCCGGCAGGAAACATTTGGCCGAGTTTCGCGAATACTGGGTAGAACTTACCGGGCTCATTGAAAGGCTGGGACAACCAAAATGAAACAAGTCATTAAAATCAGTTTGTGCGAAATGGCGTTTGAGCTGGAGCAGGACGGATATAGTGCGCTTGGAGCGTATTTGGATCAGGCGAAGTCCCGACTGCGCGCCAATCCCGATCAAGCGGAAGTAATCGCGGATTTAGAGCGCTCGATCGCCGAAAAAATGGCCGCCATGTCCGCCAGCCAAAAGGCCCCTCTTAGCAGGGAAAAGGTTGTGGCGATTTTGCAGGAGGTTGGCGCGGTCGAACCCGGCGACCTCGAACGCCTCACGACGAACATTGAACCCACACCCAAAAAGCGGCAACTCTACCGAATCAAAGAGCGGCAGCAGATCGCCGGAGTCTGTGCGGGACTGGCCGAATACTCGGACCTGGATGTGACTATGGTCCGTTTCATTTTCCTTGCTCTGACCGGCGTAACGGGCGGAGTTTTTGCCTTGGTGTATATCGTGATGATGTTCATCGTCCCTACTGCCGAAGCTTCGGC
>CAYUJE010000061.1:0-23852 GCA_964444865.1 uncultured Pirellulaceae bacterium
TATACAAAATGGACCTTCTGACTAAGTGTCCAGTAAGCCAGGACGCCGCTTCGCGACGCTCTGGAGTGGGCAGACAACGAACCTCGAGCGAAGGGATTCGCGATACGACGTTGAATAATTGCTGCTCTCTTGCCCGGCACGCCGTGGAGAAGCGGCTTACTTTCCCATCAGCGGGGGCTCGATAATCAGCACGCCATTCTCTTCATGGCAGTGCAAATTGGCCTGATCCAAAATCAGGCCCAGCAGTTGGCGGAGCGTCAGCGGCACCGGCTTCTTGGGGGAAGTTGTGAGATCATTTCTGATCATGACTGCCGACCAAATGAGTCGTACCAATTCGTCGCCGGGGACTTCATTGAGATCGCGTGAAAGTCGCAACTCAACCGCAATATCCTGATCTTTCGCCAGATTCCGCAGGACCTCTCGAAGAGGCTCCAGGCAGGTGACTTGGGCGGGAGCATCCAGCCGGTTCGCGAGCGAAGAATCCTTTGCAGGATGTAAGTCATTGACTCCCGTCGCGTCGCGCCAAGCGGCAGCCCCTTCGGCATCAACGATGCAAAGCAGGCCGCACCGGTAATCCACCACCAGCCCCAGCGGTGACAATACTTCATCATATCCGGCAAGAAGCGGCACACCCCGGACATCAACTCGCACCGGTGCAAGATGAATTTCCTTGACGACAGGTGGTGGAGGGGCGGGTTTGGGTAGTGAGCGAGATCGCATGTCCACAAGTTGCGGGGCCGCCTTTGGGTCGTTGGATTCCAAGAGAATCAAGTCCTCTGAAAAGGGAATCTCGTGCATCTCCGGTTGTTGCGCAACGCCAGGCTCTGGTGGCGGATTCAGCGCAACCGTTTTACGCCGCCATCGCGGTGCCAAGGGAATTTGGAATCGCTCGTGCAAATCTTCTATGACTTCCCTCAGCGGCGTGTCGGGATAGTCAAAATCAACCCTGTGGAAAAGCGAATGTTCTAATGCCTGGTCTTTGAGCGTGCCATCAACAACCCTTTTCACCAGGAGTGTGCCGGAAGGAGAATTCATGGATGCTACCAGTCTGTCATTTTTGAACTCAAAGGAAAGGCACAGTTTCCCAGTGTGGTCCCATCTCTGAAAAAATCCCTCCCGCTTGCCACGGCTCCAGCTTTCTTCCATCCGGATGATTTCGAGAGGGTAGTCCGTTTTGACCATTTCATACTTCCAGGTTCCGTCCTTTTCTCCGAGATAGAACTGTCCTGTGGTGCTCCCGCCGTGCGAATACGAATTTCGAAATGGTCCGTGCAATACTCCTTCCTGATAGTACTCCTCCAAGTCCAATCCGCCCGTAATCGTTGCGCGATGCACGCCGTGCTTGATCAGGTTTCCCTTTAAGTCCCGATGGTAGGTAAAGGTTTCTCGAAATATCCGTTTTCCCTTTGTCACTTCCGTGGTCACCGTGACCGGCAAACGCCACCAATATGCCGAACCGATAGCCGCTGCCGTCACCATCAGGAACAGCACCTGCAAACTGAAACGAGGCGAGAGCCAGCGGCGACGAGGTTTTGTTTCAAAAATGGCTGGCGTAGACATGAGAGTTGCTCACGCGGCGACAACTTGGTCAGGGATTGCGTTCTCGACTGATCCTACCAAAACCGCCGTCGCAGCCCTTTATTTTCCCCCGCGAATACAGCAGAATTACATCTGCCCCGCCTACGCGAACGGTCCCGCCAAAACCGTTCCCCCCACCCACCTGGCAACCCAACCTACTTTCCTCGTGAGTCCTGTCATGATTGTCCGCTCCCCCGCACTTGCGCTTTTGGTCCTTGGCCTGCTCACCGCTGCCGCCTGGGGGCAGGTTCCCTCCGAGGCTGGCGACTGGCCGCAGTGGCGGGGGCCAAATCGGGATGGGATCAGCACCGACAAGGGGCTGCTCAAGGAGTGGCCGAAGGAGGGTCCCAAAGTGTTGTGGCAGGTCGATTCGGTGGGGGTCGGCTATTCCTCGCTGGCGGTCAAGGATGGCCGGATTTTCACGCAGGGGGATTTGAATGGCGTGGAGCACATCATTGCCCTGGACGCCAAGGACGGACACACCCTGTGGGCCGTGCAGCCGGCACCAGTGGCCGAGCTCTTGGAAACGCAAACGACCGCCCAGTTCAAGCAAATCGACCGCAACGGCGACGGAACCATTAGCGAAGCGGAAGCCCTGGCCCGGTTCGGCTGGGAGTGGAATAAGTTCGACGAAGCCGCGACCGAGCCGCTGGAAGCGGTGGCCCAGAAGCGGACCGCCGCCTGGCTCCAGGAGCTAGATAAGAACGGCGACGGCAAACTCAGCTTTGACGAATGTGGCAACCAGTTCCGCGACGCCTTCGAACGGATGGACAGCACTGACCCCAAGGCCGACGCCGCGGAACTCGCCGCCCAGCGGACGGCGGAATATCTCAAGCAATTAGATAAGGATGGAGACGGACGGATTTCGCGAATGGAAAGCAAAGGAACCGCTCTCGACCGTCAGTTTGGCCGGATCGACACCAAGGAACCGGGGACGGACAAGGGGGACGAACTGCTCTCGTCCGCCGAAATTGAAGCGGCACTCAAAAAGTTCGAAGCGGGGAAAGACGGCGTCGTTTCGCCGGAAGAACTGCAGAGTTATTACGTCGCGAACAAGTACAAGGGGGACGGCATCCTGACGGCGAAAGAACTGCGGTCCACCGTCGGCGGATACCGCAACGGCATGGGAGACGGTCCTCGTGGTACACCGACTGTGGATGGCGACCGGCTTTTTGTTGAAGGTGCCAACGGCGACGTCGATTGCCTGGAAGCGGCAACGGGGAAGACCCTTTGGCATGTCAATCTGCGGTCGGATTTTGGCGGCGGCACACCCGGCTGGGGATATTCCGAATCGCCCCTGATTGTCGGGGACCTGGTCATCGTCACTCCCGGCGGCAAAGCGGGGACGCTTGTGGCCCTGAACAAACTCACCGGCAAGCCGGTCTGGCAGAGCAAAGAAGTGACCGAAGGAGCCCACTATACTTCCCCAGTCCTCGCGGAAATCGGCGGCGTAAAGCAGATCGTGCAGTTCGCCCGCGAGAGCGTGTTTGGCGTTTCGCTTGCCGACGGTAAATCTCTGTGGCGGTATGCGGCACCGGCCAATGGCACCGCCAACTGCTGCTCCCCCATTGTCGATGGCGACCTGGTGTTCGCCTCCAGTTCCTACGGCGTTGGCGGCGGCCTGGCCAAGATTATGTCCGCCGGCAGCACGCAGCAGGCCGAGGAAGTTTACTTCGAAAAGAAAATGGCCTGCCACCACGGCGGCATTGTGAAGGTCGGCGAATACATGTACTCCTCCTCGGCTGGCCCCCTGATGTGCATGGAGTTCAAGACGGGAAAAATCATGTGGCAGTCCCGCAGCGCGGGGAAGGGTGCACTCTGCGTCGCCGACGGCATGCTCTACATCTTGGGGGAAGGGCATGAAATGGCCCTGGCCGAAGTGAACCCGGAAGCTTATGTCGAGCACGGCAAGTTCAAGGTTCAGTCGCACGGCCGGCCATCGTGGGCTCATCCCATCGTCACCGGCGGTCGGCTCTATATCCGCGATCAGGAATCGCTCACGGCGTACGACGTCCGAGCGAAGAGCGATGAATAGTCTTCAAGTTGGCGATGGAAGCCCGTGAGAGTTGCGTGGTAATCGGCTATATTGGACGCCGACTTACGAACACCGCACCGCTCCGAACCCCGCCATGAAGATTGCCCGCATTTTCGCTCATCGTGTTGAACTTCCGCTGGTGGAAGGGTGTTATCGCTGGTCCGGAGGCAAATCGGTTTCTGTCTTCGACAGCACGATTGTCGGTGTGGAGACCGATACCGGACTCGTCGGCTACGGCGAAGTCTGCCCACTGGGGCCGTTTTACCTTCCGGCTTATGCCGAGGGTGTGCGGGCCGGCCTGCAAGAATTAGGGCCGCACTTGATTGGCCACGATCCGCGGGAACTCGCCAGGCTGAACCAGCGGATGGATGATGCGCTCAAGGGGCATCCCTATGTGAAGTCGGGAATCGACATTGCTTGTTGGGATTTGCTGGGGCAGGTGACAGGCCTGCCGGTTTGCGTGCTCTTGGGGGGCCGCTTTGGCGACAAAGTGCGGCTCTATCGGGCGATTTCGCAAGAATCCCCGGCAGAGATGGCGGGCAAGGTTGCCGGCTATCGGGCCGAAGGCTACACCCGTTTCCAACTCAAAGTCGGCGGCGATCCCGATCTCGATATCGAACGCATTCGCGCCGTGCGGGGCATGCTGCAGCCGACGGACCGCCTGGTTGCCGATGCCAACACCGGCTGGACTCAGCACGAGGCGATGCGGGTGGTTCGCGGAGTGCGAGATGTGGATGTTTATATCGAACAGCCTTGCCTGACGTATGAAGAATGTCTGGCCGTTCGCCGCCACACCAATCATCCCTTTGTGCTGGACGAAAACATCGACAATCTCGACATGCTCCTCCGCGGAAAAGCAGACCTGGCGATGGACGTCGTCAATCTCAAGATTAGCAAACTCGGCGGTTTGACCAAGACCCGGCAGGCCCGCGATCTGTGCGTCTCGATGGGAATCGCCATGACCCTCGAGGATAGCTGGGGTGGCGACATTACCACCGCAGCCATCGCCCACCTGGCCCACAGCACGCCCGAAGCCTACCGTTTCACCAGCACCGACTTCAACAGCTACGTCACAGTCAGCACCGCGGAAGGAGCACCGCAGCGAGAGAATGGATTCATGACCGCCAGTGCCGCTCCGGGACTCGGTATTCAGCCGCGGATGTCGGTATTGGGCAAACGAGTGTTAGAAGTAAGCTAATTAGTACCATTTGGAAACCTAAACAGAACCGAAAAAGACGAACATGATCCCGCCTCCTTGGCAATCGCTACAGCATCTTCGTCGGGGTCGACGACCTGCTGTTGGAATCGGCCATCCTGGGGAGCGACGGCTGGGTGGCGGGTTCGGGCATCGCTTTTCCCGCCGACAATCAATACTTTTGGGACCTGACCCGAGCGGGAAAAGGGGACAAAGCCCGCGAAATATACCGCTGGTTCTACCCACTCCTCAAACTCAGTACGCGCGTCAAGTTTGTGCGGTACTTAAAGCTGGCCGTGCAAATAGTCGGCCTGGGAACCGAATGGGTTCGCGAGCCCCGCCTGCCGCTGGCGGGGAAAGTGCGGGAGGACGTACTCGCCGTTATCGACCGCGGCACCGCGAATCGGCCGAAGCTTTCCAAAAGTTAGTGCCGCAGCAGGAACTCATTGGAATTGATGAGTGCATGCTGCAAATCCTGTAAACCGCTCGCGCGATCGGGATTCTGGGCGATGTGCTCCTCGATGAGCTTCCTCTCGACGGGAGTGGGGAGACGACTGAGGGTGGAGAGATACATGCTCTCCACAATCTCGGGTGTCGTCTTGTCGGCGGCCAGCCAGCTCGCCAGACGGCTTTCTTTGGAAGCAATCCTTCTCACCAGACCGGCGTTGTTGAGGAGATGCAAAACCTCGTTCAAGGAAGGATCGTCTTCGCGGGCACAGTCGCAAGCGGCGTCGCGGATCGGGCGGGTGAAAGCCATCAAAAAGTGATTCTCCACTTCTCCTTCCGCCAACTCCACCGCCCGCGCCCCCTTGGGATAGCCGCGAAACTCCTCCGGCACGCCGATGGAGGAACTGACGGCATCGACAATCTGCTCCGCGGTCAACATCCGCACCGTGGACTGCGTGAAGTAACGGCTGGGATTGCTGGCGAGGGGAGACTGCATGGCGACTTTTTCCCCGCTCAGCTGATAGGCTCGCGAATTCAGAATCGTCCGGAGCACCGGCTTGAAGCGAAAGCCGCCACGAACGAACTCCTGCGCCAGCTCATCGAGTAGTTCCGGGTGCGAAGGGGGATTGGTATCGCGAAAATCATCCACGGGCTCCACGATTCCCTGGCCCATCAAGTGATACCAGATTCGATTTACGGTGGACCGGGCGAAGAAGCGGTTGTCGGGGCTGGTGAGCCAGTCGGCTAGTTTGGCGCGGCGGTCGTCCTCGGGGGCCAGCGTCCCTGCGGCGACGCCCAAGGCAATCGGCTCCAGGTTTTTTCGCGTTAGCGGATGCTGCACTTCCCCCTGGCGGTCGAGGTAGACAATCTCGTCATCGAGGGCGAACTGTTTGCCTTTGATTTTGACCCGCGCGAAGTAGGCGGCCAGGCCGTAATAGTCGGTCTGGGTGAGAGACTCAAACGGGTGGTTGTGGCACTTGGCACACTGCATTCGGATGCCGAGGAACAACTGCGAAAAACTTTCGGCGGCTTCGTCAGGAGTTGGAGAGATGCGATAGAAATTGGCCGCGGGCTTGTGCAACGTGTTCCCTTGTGCCGAGAGAATCTCCCGCGCGAGTTGATCCAGTGGCCGATCTTGGGAGAAATGGTTCACGAGATACCGATGAAAGCTGTGCACGCCGCGCTGGGAGATCGTGGTCCTGTTCCCCCGCATCACATCGGCCCATTTTAGCGCCCAGAAATTGGCAAACTCCTCTCGCTCCAGTAGCCCGTCGATGAGTTTGGCCCGTTTGTCGGGCCCGGTGGAATCCAGAAATTCGCGGGCCTCGGCTTCGGTCGGAAGGGCACCAATCACGTCGAGGTAGACTCGCCGGAGAAAAACCGCATCGCCAGCAAGCGGTGCGGGCTGCAATTGCAGCAACTTCTGCTGGGCAAAGATATGGCGATCCACGCTGTTGACTGGCTCGGGGCCGTGAAACTCATAGCGTGGGTCGTCCTGCACAAAGGTCAGCCGCACGCTGCGGACTTGCTCCAAGTATCGCACCAGAATTGTTGCATCGGCTGTCTTGCTGTAGGTAACCAGTCCTTCCGCGGAGACCGAGTAGTCGGAATCATTGCGGGCCGTGAAGACGGCAAGGGAACTTACGTCCTCGACCGTACCATCGGCAAAGTGGGCGAGCGCGATGACCTGCTGCTGCGGGCTCGTTGCATGCAGCAATCGCTGGGCGGGAATCGTCTCCAAGGAGACAAGTTTTCGCCCCGGCTTTTCATCTTTGCAGCCGTCAGCAATCCAGGCTCGCAGGGTTTGATAAGCAACATCCGTCGGCCTAAATCGGACACCGCCTTGATGGGGTACCCGGCCACTTCCCTTGAGAAGGATCAAGCTGAAATCCGGCTCCTGGGGATTGGTTCGGCGGCCAGGGGATTCCCGGGTAAGGAACTGCAAATCGACGTCTGGATCATACCCGCGCAAACTCAGCCGAAAGCCGTTTTTCCCTTGTGGCGAACCATGGCAGGCCCCCTGGCTGCAACCGGCACGGCTGAGGGCGGCGATGGCGTCCGTGCGAAAATCAACACGGGCCGGTTCCGTCATGCCGCTGACATTGACGGTGGCAACTGCCGACAGATTCTCAAATTGCACGTTGATCACTGCCGTCCCGTCACCCATCGGCGTGATGAGTCCACTGGGAGCAACCGCCGCCACTTTGGGATTTGAGCTTTCGTAAGTTGCCTGCCGGGTCAGATCCGCTTCGCGAGTATTCGCAAACTCGCCAGAAACCAGGAGCTGCTGCTGGGCTCGCAGGCCGCGAAGCTGGCTCACCGCAGGGGCGACCGAAAGGCTCTTCGGCATCGGTGGCTCCGCAGCCGGAATACTAGAAGCGTGAAGCGTGGCAAGAATGAGCCCGCACAGGCACGGGATGGTCAAAGAGTTCAATGCACGCCTCATTTTAGTTTCTGTTCTCGCGAAAAACTGGCGAAGGTTCATTTCGTGGCCGCTGCGGGCGCCGGCTCTTTGATCTCAATTTCCAGGTCCTTGGCCCGCGGCTCTTCTTGAAAACCATTGACCGGCGCAGTCGCCACAAAGCGTATTCGCTGATTACCGGGCTTGAGAGTCGCTTCGACCTTGACTTCAATTTCCACGCTCGATTTGTCCGCGGGAATGACCATTGACTCCGGAATCGCAATTCCCAGAGGTGTCGAGGAGGTGATCTTCACCTCTCCCGAAAAGGAAGGCAATCGCATAGCCATAAACTTAACGGTCGCCATGCCTCCCGGTGCAAGAGTCAACTTTGCCGGTTCGACTTCCATTTCAAATGCCGGTTTGATCGCCAGCATGACGGACCGTTCCAGTTGAATGGAGCGGGTCCCCTGCCTGGCCATCGCCCGGATATCGACACGCTCCGTCCCTTCGTTGGCTTGGCTGCGGGAATGAATGGTTCCCGTGACGGCCGGCATATCGGATGTGGCCGTGGGAAAGCGGGCAAATACCTGCCGTCGGCCTTGCGACTCTTGCCCCAACTGCTGGGTACCGGTGGCGAGAAAGGAGATTTCCTCTTTGAACCCTGCGATGCGACTGATTTGCAGATGTACGTTCGCCTGCTGATAGCGAGGAAGCGTGACATTGCTGCTGGCCAACTCAACGTTAAATGGCGTCGGTGGCGTGATCTGCACGGCCAGTTTGTCGGTAATGGACGGCGGCAGCCAGCGCTGGTTGTCGCGCAGGGCATGTTTGATCAGATCCACATTCACGAGTTGCCGATCCACCAACGGGTGCGTGACAACCGGCGAGGTAATCACCGTTTCGCCCGCACGGCCCGTGCCGTTGAGCTCCAGCTGATAAAGCCCCAGCGGCACTTCGCCCGTTGCCGACAGCTTACAGAGAATGCCGTTTTCACTCTCGGGAATCACCGCGGGCTCCAGCTTGAATCCAGCGGGTGCGCCAACGAGGGAAAGCTCAATGGGGCCCGTGTACTCACTGCGCGTCACCGTGATGGGAAACGATTGATAGCCGTCTTGAGGAATGGTAAACGCCGAGGCTTCGGCCACCACTTCAAACTTCGGAGCAACTGGCTGCACCGTGACGCGATAAGCAAAATCCGGCCCGCTCGCTTTGGTGAGTTCGCGGACAAGCACGAAATACTTCCCATCCTGCCCGACACCGAAAATAAGAGAACCCTCGTCGAGTGCTCCGCCCGGAAGGTTGACATCATCAACCCTCTGAATTTCCCGACCCGTCGCATCCACAATGCTAAGCTCCACGTCGGCGGGAGAATTTATCGCCTTCGTTTCCGCTCGCACGCTAAGACGATCCCCCTTTTTCAAAACAAGTTGGAAATAGTCCCTATCGCTGGGTTGCTCAAAATAGCCGTGCAAGATGACCGGCACCTGAGAAGTTGGCGTCGCCTGCTCCAAAGTATCGTTCGGTTCGGTTTCCACCGTGCTGGGTAGCAGCGAACTCAATAGGGGTACCCAGCTACTTGCCCCATCACCAGGACGGCGCACCGCATGAAACAATCCTCCCAGCTTCTGGGTTGCAGGAACATCGAAAGGGATTGGCATTCCCGCCAATTCTGGAAAGTGGAGGAGCGCCGTCTCGCCAGGCCGCACCGCGGAAGGAATCGCTACATGGGCTGCGGGAAAGTTCCCCATCCGCAGCAGATAACGCCAATGGGGTGAGCCGAGAAAACGGGAATCGCGAACTTCCACGGTGTAGATGCCAGCTGTTTCAAACGTCTGCTCCCACGAGCAATCAAAGTAGAGGCCGGGGTCATTATCCCGCTGGGCAATGCGTTTGCCGTTCGAATCGTAAATCGTCACCAGTGGATCCGCATCATTTCCCAGTCGGCTGGCGATCACTTCGAAAGTAACCTTCTGCCTGGCGGACACTTGAATCCGGTGCCGATCGACTGCCGCGGGACGTAGTTCACCAGCAATAGCCACCGGCATCTCTAGCTGGGGATCTGCCAGCGAAGTGCGGGGCAACAAGTCATCCACCACAAACAAGTGCAGATTGCTGAGCCCATCCTCGGTGGCGATTCGCAAACCATAAATGCCCAGCGGACAATCTGCCGCCACCTCAATCTTGAATTCGGAACGCTCTTTCTCCGACGCCGTTACAGCCATGACCTTGAACTTGTCCGCCGGGAGCGAAGTCCAAATTCCCATCGCTCGGTCGATATTTTGCCCAACAATAGTGATCTGATTCGTCTGCCCCCGACAGACCGACGGTGGCTCGACATGCTCCACAAACGGGTCAGCCCGCGCATGATTTGCAAGAACCATCGCTGTCAGCCCAAGAATGCAAGCTGTGAATCGGCTCATGATGCGGTGCAAGCCAATAAAAAGTGGAACGTGGACGAAGGCAGGGAAAAATCTTGCGTCCAGGCGGGAATTTCAGTAACCTTAGCATATCAACAACCATTGATGTTTGTAACGCGAATCGATGAATTGTCGCGCCTCGCTGCAGTTCTTCCGCGTCCCGCCTCTTGAGGACTCCTTCATGCTCCGCCTCTTCGGCCCTGACCTGCAGCAACAACTCAGCCGACGCGAAATGCTGCAAATCGGCGGACTGGCGATGACCGGCCTGACGCTGGAGAGCCTGATCTCCCGTTCGGCTGCGGCGGAGTCCCAGAATACTTCCCGCCCCAAGAGTTTTGGTGCCGCCAAGAACTGCATCATCCTGTACCTCTCGGGAGGTGCGCCGCAGCAAGACATGTGGGATCTCAAGCCGGACGCCCCCGCCGATATTCGTGGTGAATTCAGCAGCATTGAAACGTCGCTCCCCGGCGTTCGCGTGGGAGAACACCTCCCCCTCTCCGCCAAGCTGATGCACAAGGTGGCGCAGATCCGGTCGATGTACCATTCGCACAACGACCATGCCCGCGGCTCTTATTGGATGTTCACCGGCTATCCGTATTTGGGCTCTGTGCCCGATGCGAACAATATGTCACGGCAGGACATGCCCCACATGGGATCGTGCATTTCCAAAATTGCGCCAGGCAAGGGACTGCTTCCCTTTGCCATGGTGCCACACCGGATGGATGTCGCCGGCGGCCGGCGGGTGGGACAATTCGCCGGCATGCTCGGCCCCAAATATGACCCGCTCCTCCCCGGCGGCGACCCAAACGACGACCAATACAAGCTCGAACAACTTCCACTCGCACCCAACCTCGAGCCGGAAATAGTTCGCCGCCGCTTGAGACTGGTTGAGCAACTGGATGGACAGGTGGACTACCTCCGCCAGACCGCACTCGCCGAATCGCTGAAGGACAATCAATCCAAGGCTTTGAATGTCGTCAGTTCGGATGTTGTGCGCAAGGCCGTTGACCTTTCTTCCGCGGACCCCATCCAGCGAGAACGCTATGGCCGCAACCAATTTGGCCAGTCCGTACTGCTGGGGCGCAGGCTCTTGGAAGCCGGAACGCGGCTGGTTCAGTGCAATTGGCAGCGTTCGCAGGGAAAGAACGGCTTTGCGTGGGATACGCACTGGAACAATTTTTCGGCGTGCAAAGAGGATCTCATTCCGCCGTTCGACCGGGCCTTCCACGCCCTGATGACCGATCTGGAGGAAACCGGCCAACTCGCCGAAACGCTAGTGGTGGTCGCCTGCGAATTCGGCCGCTCTCCCAAGGTCACGCTCAAGAACGGCGGGCGGGAACATTGGCCCGAGTGCTACACGGTCCTTTTCGCCGGAGCCGGCATTCGTGGCGGGCAGATTTACGGCAGTTCCGACAAAATCGGTGCCTACCCCGCGGACAATCCCACCACCCCCGCCGACTTCGTGGCGACCATCTATCATCTCCTCGGCATCGATCCACACCGCGAAGAGCATGACCAACTCAATCGGCCGTTTGCCCTTTCTAAGGGAAACGCGGTTCAGGCAATCATGACCTGATGCCTCGCGAGGTTGGTACCGGATTCTCGAAATAACTGTCCCCTCATTTTTCGGGCAGTTATACTGGCCTCATCTGAAATCCGGATTCCCGCACTCAGAAGTGGCGACACTCTCATGGCACGCAAGCGCTCCCGTCCGGCCGCCAAACCCCAGGCCAAACTCGCGTCAGCCACATCGACGGTCGACCAGCCGTCGGCACCGGAATATCACTGGCAGGGATTGACGGTGACCCGTGCCCAGCGGCATCGGCTGGAAATTCAAATCGCTCATGGCAGCATCACCGATGTGAATGCCCGTGCCTATGTTCTCGGCCTGTTTCGCGAAGTGACTCCCAGCGGTGCCGCGGCCGCAATCGACCAGCGGCTGGATGGCGTCATCACCGAATTTACGCAGCGGAAAATGTTTGGCGGAAATGTCGGGGAAATCTTCATTCTCCCCGCCAGTCGCAGTCTGCTGCGGACCGACATGGTCCTGTTTGCCGGGATGGGAACCTATGACGCGCTGGCCCGCTCCGAAGGGGACGTAATGCAATCGGTGGCGGAGAACATCCTACGCACCTTGGTCCGGACGCATGTGGAAGATTTCGCAACCGTGCTGTTTGGAGCTTCCAGCGATACGAGTTCGGACCAAACGCTCGAAAACCTGCTCCGCGGCTTTGTGCGTGCTAAATTGGATGCCGATAGCGAGCAGCATTTTCGCCGCATCACTCTGTGTGAGCTTCATCAAGACCGCTACCGGAAGATGAAAGGCGAGTTGTTCCGCCTCGCGGGGACGCCCCTCTTCGAAGAGATCGAACTGAGCATTACGGAGTTGACACCTCGCCCGTCGCCGGAAACGGTCATCCAGGCACCGCCGCAAGACACCAGCCGCGTGATTCCTCGGCAGCCGGACCCGATTTACTTGATGACCCGCGATGAATCTCACACGGAAGAAGACCACTATAACTTTCGAATCTCCCTGCTCCCCCCTAGTTCCAAGGCGGCCATTCTCAGCGATACGGTTCGCGTGAAAAAGTCCGATTTGGATTCAGTATTGGAGAAGATCGAGAGTCTGACTTTTGGCAAAGTTCTCCAATTCGGCAACGCCTGGGCCAAATTGGTCCTCCCCAATTCCATCCGGCAAGCTCTGACCCAGTATCAGGACCGGCATTTGATTGTCGTTCACGATGCCACTTCCTCCCGGCTGCCGTGGGAGACGCTGCATTTGAGCAAATGGGCTCCCGCTTTGGCCGGAGGGATGAGCCATCGCTATCTCGCCGACAATCTTTCGGTGGCCAAGTACCTGGAGAAGCGCCGCCAAGACTCGCTATTGAACGTCCTGCTGATTGTCGATCCCACGGAGACATTAGAGGGTGCCAAGACGGAGGCGAGACGGATCGTGGAGGTGCTCCAGCGCCAGAAGCAGATCAGCGTGGATAAGATCGAGGGGTCGGAGGGGACAAGACAGGCCATCGTCAAGGCGATTACTTCGGGAAAGTATGATGTCCTGCATTACGCTGGTCATGCGCACTTCGACCCTGCCAGTCGCTCTCAGTCAGGAATCCTGTGCGCCAACGACGAGCAGTTAACGGGCGCCGACCTTAGCCGTTTGGGAAATCTGCCGAGCCTGGTATTTTTCAACGCCTGCGAATCGGGCCGCTTACGAGGAAATTCCAAGCCGAAAATCAAAAATCCCAAAGTGCTGCGGCAGGAGAGTATCGGCTTCGCCGAGGCTTTCTTACGTGGTGGCGTGGCCAACTTCGTCGGAACGTATTGGCCCGTAGCGGACGATTCCGCGATGACTTTTGGCTCCACTTTCTATCAAGCGATTTTGAGCGGCGCAACGCTCGGCGCGGCTGTGAGTAGCGCTCGCGGTGAGGTGCATGCCAAATCCGAATTGGACTGGGCCGACTATATCCACTATGGCGACTTCCAGTTTTGTGTGAAACTGCCGAAGGTTTCGTAGCGGAGGAGAAGCGACGCCCATCGCCGCACGCATTGATCTAAGGAATTCGACAATGGCCAAGGGAAACAGAAAAGCCTCGTCTAAGGACTCCTTTTCCGCAGTGCGCGCAGCGATCAAGCAACATGGTGCGCAGATATTAGCGATTCCAAATGTGATCGAGGTTCGGCCCGGCTACAAATTCACCGCGGGCTGGATCACCGACCAGCCGGCCATTGTCGTCACGGTGCTGCGCAAGGCTGCGCCGACGGAAATTAAGCCTAAGGAGCGAATCCCCGCCGAAATCGACGGCATACCCACGGATGTTGCCCCAGCTAGTCCCGCCGAACAGGTGCAGTTCCTGGCACCCAAGAAGCGGAGCGTCTCCGTTACTCCTCCGGTCCCTCAGTTCTACTTGCCCGGCGCTGAAGCAAAATCAGCGGCCCGCAGCGCTGTTCGCGGCCTGGGGGCCAATAACAAGAATTACCAGAAGCCGCCAAAGTTACTGCTCCAAGAAGTGAATGACAAAATCAACTTGATCTGCCACGCCAGTCCCGATGCCGGCTGGCCGAAGTTGCACGAGTTCTTGAGGGGCATCAAGAGTCGGCTCACATTTGCAATGTACGACTTCACAGCCACTCATATCTTCAATTCCCTGCGAGAAGCGATGAACGAGGCGGACGGAGACCTGCATATTTGCTATGACGCCAAGGGTTCGACCGAGCGGGCAGGCGAGATGAGCGAAGCCAAGGTGATCGAAGGACTTCAGAAGGTTTTGAAGCAGCGGTGCCAGATTGCCAAGGCGGCTGTCGGAAAACTCTACCCCAATGCGTACCACATCAAAGTCGCCGTTCGAGATAGCAAGGCCTTTTGGATTTCGAGCGGCAACTGGCAGGGATCCAACCAGCCGGACACCGACGCTTCGAAGCTGAGTGCGGACGAGCAGCGCAAGCTGTTGGCGGCTCGCAATCGAGAATGGCATGTGATTGCCGAACATCCGGGTTTGGCGCAGATGTTCGAGAAATTTATCCAGTGGGACATGAGTGAGGCTGCTCGGGTATCTGCGACTCGTTCCCTCCTGGCACCGCAGAGGCCGGAACCGGAGTTGTATCTGCCCCCCGAAGCCGTGACGCGTGCGGCACCGAAACCAGTAGAGATTTTTGCCCCCTGCGTGCTGAAGCGAACAAAGGTCCGCATCCAGCCATTGCTCACCCCTGACAATTATGGCGAGCACATCATTCCCTTAATCAAATCGGCGAAGAAGACGCTCTTGGTTCAAAATCAGTACATCAACTATGGCCCCAATGGAGGTGTACTGGGAGAACTGGTGGATGCATTGGTCGACCGCATCCAGCGCGGCGTGGATGTTCGCATTATTCTGCGCGACGGCGACACCCGAAAAATGCTGGAAGCACTCAAGAACAAGGGTTTCGATACCGACAAAATTAAACTTCAAAGGGGATGCCACAACAAAGGGATTGTTGTCGATTCCAAAGTCGCGGTGGTCAGCAGCCAGAACTGGTCGGGCGACGGCGTGCAATTCAATCGCGATGCCGGCCTGATCATGTACCACCCCACGATCGCCAGGTACTTTGAGAAGATCTTCCTGTACGACTGGAACAATCGTGCCCGTCAAAAGGCCGCTGCGGAAATAGCCATGCCTCTCGTAACTCCTCCCGTTGCCGCCCGCAAGAAAACGCGAGGCACGCCCGGCTGGCAGAAAGTCGCTTGGAGCGATTTTCACGGCGATTAACGGGCATGGAGCTATTTTCCCGGGAGTTTTTCCTTTCGAGGGCGAATTTCCGGGGGATTCGATCACCAGATGCTGTGGATTGCCCGATCTGGCAAATCTGGCGTTCTCGGCACCGACAAATTGCTATTAGCACCAAATATTGGGGTATCAGTGGACATTCCAGGCTCCTCTTGCATACCATATTTATTGGACAGCGCTTCTGGGATCGCGCCTGGAAATCCCTTTGCTCTGGAAGAGGCTTCCCATTCGTGGAAGCCGGACAGGTAAGTGATCTCGCTTTCGACTGCGATGAGCTTGCTTCTTTGAATAACCAACAAACCATTATTGACCGCGGGCCTACTTCGCAAATGCAGAGCGCAACCGCCATGGAGCCTCGGCATCGGCCAGCCGGACGATTTTCCATCGTTCTGAGACTGACTCTGTTTGTGGCGATAGTTCTAATGCTCGCCGGCAGTAGCATGAGCTGGGTGGGCTATCTGGTGGCGCGGAACATTGTGCAAAATCAAATTCATGACCGGCTCAGAGTGGCGACCGCGGACCGCTATCAAATGCTCCTCGCCTTCGTCGAACGCCAGCAGGAGCGGGTCGCGCTCGTCGCCAGCCGCACCTTGCTGCGGCGACTTATCGAGCAGCATGGGAGCGGTGATCTCGACGACAAGGGACTCCAAAGCGGCGTTTCCCCGATTCTCAACGATGCTCGCCAGACCATTGCTGGATTCGAGGACATTTGGATTTGCAATGAGACCGGCAAAACGATTGCCGCCACGCATCCATCCATATTGGGCAAGAGCTTTGCCGCTCGCGAAGAATTCCAACAAGGATTGAAGCGCCCCTATGTGGGAAGGCCGGAAGTAGTCGATGGCAAATACGTCATCCTCCTATCGACGCCTGTCCGCACGAACGATGGCCGCTTCCTCGGTGTACTTCTGGTCCGGCTCAATGCCTATGGTTTGAATGCCTTGCTCAGCAACAATAACGGTTTGGGAGACTCTGGCGAAGTCCTGATTGGCCACAAGGAGGGAGAGAGGATTCACTACTTGCTGCCGACCAGAGTCAAGCAGGAAACAACTGTTTCCGAGACGCACGTCCCACTGATGGTGAAGGCGATTGGGGGAGAAGAGGGATTTGAAATTGCCGAATACGACGGTGAACCATCGCTCGTACGTTATCGACCGATTGCCTATCAACCCAACGATTTTCGACAGTGGGGTCTGGTGGGGCGAATCAGCATCGCGGAAGCCTACCAGCCGCTCTATCGCCTGCAGCGCATATTGTTTGCTTGGAATGGCTTGCTGATGCTGGCGGGGCTCATTGCAGCCTATTTCGTGGCGAGGCAGGTCACCCGCCCAATCCTCAACTTGACGGCCACTGCCAAAACGATTGCGTCCGGAGACCTGTCCGCGCGCGTGGTCGTAGGGACGCAGGATGAAGTGGGGGACTTGGCCGCTGCCTTCAACCACATGTCCGAAAGACTGGCCGGACTCTACGCGACGCTTGAAGACCGCGTTTCCCAGCGAACTCGGGAACTGCAGTCAGAAATCAGGGAGCATGAACAGACTCAGGTCGAACTTCGCTCCGCCAAAAACGAAGCCGACTCCGCTAATCATGCCAAAAGCGAGTTTTTGGCCAACATGAGCCACGAAATCCGCACGCCCATGAATGCCATCATGGGCATGACAGATTTAGTGCTAGACACCTCGCTTACTCCTTCTCAAAGGGAGTATTTGAAAATTGTCCAGGAAGCCAGCGAATCCCTCCTCTCCCTGATTAATGACATCCTCGACTACTCCAAGATCGAAGCGGGAAAGCTGGAATTAGAGCAGGTCCCCTTTGCCTTGCGAGACCGGTTGGGAGACGCACTCAAAACGCTAGGCTACCGGGCGCATAGCAAGGGATTGGAACTCGCTTGCCACATTCACCCCGATGTTCCCGATGCCCTGCTGGGTGACCCCAGCCGCTTGCGACAGGTGGTGATCAATCTGGTCGGAAATGCCATCAAATTCACCAGACAGGGTGAAGTGGTTTTGGAGGTAAGCGTTGACTCCGCGACTCAGGAAGAGGCCGTCCTTCACTTTTCCGTCAAAGATACCGGGATCGGAATCGACCAGAGCAAACTCCAGCAGATATTCCTTCCCTTTGAACAGGCGGATTCCTCCACCACTCGTAAATATGGGGGAACCGGACTCGGTTTGGCCATATGCACGCGCATCGTAGGTCTGATGGGAGATCGGCTGTGGGCGGAGAGCCAGCCGGGAAGTGGCAGCAAATTCCAATTCAAAGCACGTTTTCCCTTGGCTTCCGAACAGGCAATCGAAGCTCGGCAAATCGATCCACTCTTCGTGCATAACTGCAAGGTGCTGATTGTTGACGACAATTCCACCAACCGTCGGATCCTGGATGAGATGCTGCGAAGCTGGGGCATGGAGACGAGCACTGCCTCCAGCGCCAAAGCGGCCTTCGAACTCCTCTATCACGCGCAGCGAGAACAACAGCCCTTTCGCCTTGTCATTGCCGATGTACAAATGCCCGAAGTGGATGGTTTTACTTTGGCCCGGCAGATTAACCTTGATCCTAAACTCAGAAATACAGTCGTCATCATGCTGTCGTCGGGCGCTCACCCAGGCGATCTACCGCGCAGCAAGGATCTCGGAATTGCCGTCCAGTTGCTCAAGCCTGTCAAACAGTCCGAACTTTTTGATGCGATCGTCGAATCTTTGGGAACCTCCGCCTCCGAAGAACCTCCGGCTGCGGTGGAACCCGATCTTGACGCCTTGCATCCTCTTCAGGTCCTGTTGGCCGAGGATAGCATAGTCAATCAAAAACTGGCCGTTGCCCTGCTGCAAAAGCGGGGGCATCATGTCGTCGTCGCGAATAATGGTATCGAAGCGGTGGAAGCCGTGAGGACCCGAAAATTCGATGTCGTACTCATGGACGTACAAATGCCCGAGATGGATGGCTTTGAAGCGACCGCGGTGATCCGTGCTCAGGAGAAAAAAAACGGCGGCCATTTGCCTATCCTCGCCATGACGGCTCACGCCATGAAAGGGGATCGCGAGTTATGTCTTCAGGCAGGAATGGATGACTATATTGCCAAGCCGATTCGGGCCAACGAACTATTCACCACCCTGGATCGTTTGCGTGGAAGTCTCCCGTTTCCTGTGAAGCCGCAGCACGCCGCGCCAGCCGATTCCACGGGCATCGATTTCGCCGCCGCGCTCGTGCATGCGGATGGCGACCACGCCCTGCTGCGAGAATTGCTACAACTCTTTCTGACAGAATCACCTTCCTTGCTGGAATCTCTAAAACAGGCTATTCCCGCTGGTGATGGTCGGCTCCTGAAACGCGCCGCCCATACCCTGCGAGGGACTCTAACAACCGTTGGCGCTAGCGACCTGGCGGATATCGCCGCGCGACTCGAACAGATGGGTGATGACAACAACTTCTCCGCAGCCAAAGACATTGCGACGGAATTGGGCCAGGAATTGACGGCCATTCACGGCAAACTGCGCGCTTACCTTGATCAGCACGTGACTCCAATGGCTGGCAAATAATCGTCACCGGTGTCTTTACCGACACCTTGGTCACCATTGTCACCCTCGGCAATTCGCGGATATTCGTCTGACTCTGCCAGTTCCAGGGCAGGCTTGAGTTTCGCCTCTCTGCTAGCCGTTAATGAGTCGAAGGCGGGAAGCTAGCAGCGCGAATTGAGGTGCTGCGACTCCCCTCGTAGTAATCACTGTGGAAGGGCCGGCATGGTCGTCATTATCGGTTTCATCATCGTCACCGGCTGTGTGCTGGGGGGCTTCGCCCTCTCCGGCGGACAGATCGGCGCGCTGATTCATCCGGCGGAAATCTTGACGATAGGAGGTGCCTCCCTGGGGGCCCTCGTGGTGATGTCTCCCGTCAAAGTTCTAAAAGACCTGATGAAAGGGATTATTCAATCCCTCAAGGGATCGCCGTTCAACCGGGCGGCTTACGAAGACATGTTCAAGGCCATGTATGAGTTGTTTCGGCTCGCGCGCCGTAGTGGCTTTTTGGCCCTGGAACCCCACCTCTCGAATCCCCACGACAGCGCGATCTTTCAAAAATATCCAAAAATCTCTGGCAATCACCATGTGATGGAATTCATTTGTGGGCTGTTGACCCCCGTGATGGACGGCTCGGTCAGCCCTCAAAAACTTCCAGAACTGGTCGATGCCGAGTTGAAAACCATGGAAGCGGAACATCACGCCCCCATCGGAGTGCTTAGCAAGACTGCGGACGCCTTGCCCGGATTCGGAATCGTGGCGGCGGTGCTCGGAATCGTCATCACGATGGGTGCCATTGATGGCCCCGTGGAAGAAATAGGCCACAAGGTCGGTGCGGCACTCGTCGGTACGTTTCTCGGGATTCTCCTCTCCTATGGCTTCTTCGGCCCGATGGCCACCAAGCTCGAATTCATGGGGGAATCGGAAATGGCCTTCTTCAAGGCCATCGCCGGCACCATCACCGGTTTTGTGAACGACCTGCCGCCGAAGGTGGCGATTGAACTAGCCCGTCGCGGGGTTTCCAGCGAAATGCGTCCCAGCCAGGAAGAAATGGAAGCCTTGTTCAAATCGGCCGAAGCATAAGCGAACTATCGAGGGAGGGTAACTAATGGCTGGTAAGGGTGGTGGTGCATGGAAAGTGGCCTACGCGGATTTCGTGACCGCGATGATGGCTTTCTTTCTTGTGATGTGGATCACTGCTCAGAACCCAGATGTGAAGAAAGCGATTGCCCATCACTTCACGGATCCCTTTGAACTCGACGGAGATTCGGAAAACGAAAATGGAGGTTCGCCTCCCTCTCCCCACAAAAATCCCGTCAAGCCCTTTTCGAAATTACCCGGCGGAGGAAAGCAGCGGCGGAGCAAGAGCGACGACCCCAACGATCCGGCGGCGGAAAAGTCTCGCGTCCTTCAAATGCGCCTCGCGGAGAAAAGCGGTGTGGGGACGATGCTCTTCTTTGCTGAGGACTCTGTCGCACTGGATCAAAAGGCCAAAGAACGGCTGGATGTGTTACTGCCGCAGTTGGCCGGAAAACCGCACAAAGTAGAGATTCGTGGCCACACTTCCCGCAATCCACCCCTGGTGAAGGGGGGCTTCAAAGACGCATGGCAGATGTCTTATGCTCGTTGTCAGGCAGTGTTGAACTACATGGTGGAGCACGGCGTATCACCCGAGCAAATCCGCCTGAGCCAGGCGGGGGGAAATGAGCCGCTAACTACGCGCGAAGATCCGCAGGGGCTGGTCCGCAATCCGCGGGTCGAGGTGATGATGCTCAATGAATGGGTACAAGATCTAGTCGGCACTCCCAGGGAGCGCTCGCAACGGATCCAAAACACTCCGTAAGCGGTGCGATTGCCAACGGTTTATTTATCCAGCCCGTCCAGATTTGTATCGAACCGAATCTCGATCAAATTCCACTCCCCTTTGGTCAGTGTCGCAGCACCGTTGGCGGCACGGTAGTAATAGAAGTGCCAGACCACCGGAAACCGCTCCCCTTTGTAGAGGTAGCGAAGGATCACCAGATCATTTCCCACTGTTTTCGCACTGGCAAAATCGTGGCCGGTGTAACGGCCGTAGCGAGTCTCTAGCTTACTCGCCTTGTCGATGAGCGAGGTGAGTTCTTCACTCTTCCCCTTGAGCGGCCCCTTCCCCACAAGTGTGCTGAAAGCCTGTTCTGGTCCAACCGTCGGATTATTGAGTCCTTTGAAAAAGTCTTCGATACCGAGCTGCAGCTTATCAACCTCCGCCTGCTGCTGGGGGGTCCGATCTTGCGCCGCGGCAAGGGGTGCTAGGCAGAGGGGAAGTGCGAGGAGGATGGGGAAGAGCCGATGGGATGTGAACATGGGTAAATCCTCGAGGATGAGGCGATTTTGGATTTGGGAATTCAGATCTTGGATATGAAACCGGGAACGCAGGTCCGTCCTTCATTCTAAATCCAATATGGCAGGACTTCCGTCTCAAATCTCAAATTTCGGCCTTCAATTCTAGATTTGCCTGCCGCAAAACTTCTGCCATATCCGCGGCAAGAAAGAACGAACCGGTGATGCAGATTAAACGGGACTGCAACCGACACGCATTTTCCCAAGCAATAGCCGGGGTGGGCGCGACCAGGATTCGAGGCACAGCGAACGTTGGAAGTTGGCTGGCGACTTCCTGTGCAAGGGAATCTAATTCCGCGGTCTCCATGGCGCGGGGATTGGTGACGTACCTGGTAAGAATGAGCGTTTCACAGGCTGGCAGCAACACACGCAACATCCCCACCACGTCCTTATCCCGACTGCTGGCAAAAATGAGAGTGGGCTTTAAGTTAGGAAACTGTTGTCCAAGGACATCCACCAATGCCCGAATGGAGGCGGTGTTGTGGGCCACATCCATAATGACCGTCGGATTGCGGCCAAGAATCTCCACTCTAGCTCTGCACCGAGCAGTCGCCAGTCCCCGGCGAATAGCATCTTCCGAAATGCTCCAGTTTCGCTGCACCAACTCTTGGACCGAGGCAATCGCCACGGCGGCATTGGCGCATTGATGACTTCCGAGCAGGGAGATTTGCATGCCGTCGATTTTCTCGCTTCCACTTTCCCGCAGCCGCCAATAGTCGAACTGCTCAATAGAAGTTTTTGCAGTATGGCCAACAATGGCATAATCAAAGTCGCGTCCCCGCTGAATCAGCGGAGCGTTCCGCTCCTGAGCGATATCCACAATGACCTGCCGTGGCTCCTCCGTCACGACGCCGGAGACGACCGGCACGCCGGGCTTGATAATGCCCGCCTTTTCCCGGGCGATCTCCGTTAACGTGTTACCGAGTTGCTTCATATGGTCATAGCTGATGCTAGTGATCACGCTCACTTCCGGCTGGCAAACGTTGGTCGAATCGAGCCGGCCACCGAGCCCCACTTCGAGCACGGCGATATCCACTTTTTGCCGGGCGAAGTGCAGAAACCCGAGTGCCGTTGTGATCTCAAAGAAAGTGAGCCCCCCAGCGATTCCCCCCTCCTGGCCTTCCCGGTCCATGCGTTCCACCACGGGCATCAGTTCGGCAGCCAGGCTCGCAAACTCGGCTTCTGATACGCACTTTCCGTTGATGGCAAACCGCTCCTCCAGCCGCTCCAGATGCGGAGAGGTATAAAGCGCCGTCTTGTAGCCAGCCACCTCCAGCACCGTGGCGATCATGGCGGCCGTCGAACCCTTCCCCTTGGTCCCAGCAATATGTGCAGCCTTCAATGCCAGATGTGGGTCTCCCAGCCTGGCCAGCAACAACCGCATCCGATCCAACTTGAAAGCATCCAAGTCGTACGGCACATGGGCCAATCGCTCGTAATTAATCCGGCTGTAGAGGAACTCGAGCGCGGATATGCGGTCTGATTCGGCCGTCGTCACATGCTCGCCAGGGAGAAGAGGTTAGAAGACTCTGGCCAAGTTTAGCGAACCGCCCGCAAACAGATAGGGGCAAGAGAATTCTCGTCATGCTAAGTTCGGAGCCAAGAAACAGAGAGGGCCGTCAAGGTGCGGGAACGCTTGACGGCCCTTTCAGGCGGGAATGAACTAGGTGGGTATGGGCCGCGGCGATTCTACCCAATCGCGTGAGCCCAGGGGTCCCCTTCCTCAAGGGACATATTATGCTGCAATAAGGATCCTCCTATGCGGCGGTTGAAGCTAAAAACTGGGTTCCATCCTAACCAGGCATCCGGGCCTGACGTCGCTGAATGGTAAGTAAAGCAAGGGACGTGCCAAATGCGAAAATGCCCGCCACGAGTCGCCCGCCAACTGACTTAACCCATGATGTGAATTTAGGTTACGCAACATACTGGCTGCAAATCCCCGGCCCGAGAGGCGAAGGTCCAATCTTGTAGTTCTTACACCCTTGGGAAATCCTTACAACGCCTCCTGGAATCTCAAAATCACCGGTCAAATCCCAGTTCTACACGCAGCGTAGACCGTTGCCTCTTAAGTAGTTCCGTCAATCCTTGCGGCTGTCAGCAGTGAGGTTTATAGTGGGAAACTGTCGTTTTCATTGCCGCTGGGGAATGATTGCCAATTTTACAAGCGCCGCGACGAACCGGGCGCAATCTGGCCGCGTATTAGGTCCATTCCACGCGCGGCAAATATTGGCAGGGATTGAAGTTATCACTGGTCGATCCCTTCCGGCAAAACGGCATCCCTGAATCTCTCGAGCACAAATTTCCACACTCAGACTCCCACATGGCCACCCAATTGGAAGCACCCGTTCTCGCCAAAACCGTTCCCCCCATCGGGGATGTGGTAATTGAAACTCGCAGTCTTTCCAAGGTTTTTCGAGATTTCTGGGGCCGCCCCAAGGTTCGTGCTCTCAACGCTTTGGATCTACAAATTCGGCGGGGCGAGATTTTTGGACTGCTGGGTCCCAACGGCTCCGGCAAATCGACCACCATTAAGTTGCTGCTCGGGCTGCTGTTCCCTTCCAGTGGGCAGGCGCTGGTTTTCAATAAAGACGCCACGGATGTCGCCAAAAACGAGCGCATTGGCT
>CAYUJE010000062.1:0-4472 GCA_964444865.1 uncultured Pirellulaceae bacterium
TGCAATGACAACGCACGGCAATCGGCTCATGAGGGATGCGGCACCGCTCAGGCGAACCCGCCAATTTGATTGGGGACGGTCCGCAGATTCCGGTGTGGTTATGTGCAAATCGCCTGATGCGTCATTGGAAGCTTCCTCCGAGTCGGAACTGCCTTCATTTTCGAGCGTCGTACCAGGGCGATAGGCACAACAGTTCCAGCAGACGTCAAAGTCGTCATCCACCGATTCTTGGCAGAATTCGCAGTCCCACATTCCACGCTCCCTGCAGCCTATTGAAAGTCCTTGCGGACCCGCCAGCCATCGACAATGACAATTCGGTCGACCATGAGATGCGGTAGCTCAGTTTTGAGTCGCCGTTCTTGCTCTGGTGTAACCTGCTCGGGTAGTACCGAGAGGAAAGTCAGGTGGCGGCAACTCCGCAACTGCTCCACTCCGGCGCTTGTCACCTGTGTGAAACTGAGATCCAGAGACTCCAGCCCGCCTAGCCGCGTGAGCAAGCCGATGTCACTGTCCTCAAAGTGGCTTTCTCTGCCAAAGTCCAATCCAGCGACCCGTCCGGCCTTACGCCAGACCGACGCGCCCCGTTGCCGCAACTGGATTTCGATGCTGGTTTCATAAGTTAGCTGGACCAGCCAGGCAACGACTAAGATTCCCATGAGGAATCCTATGGTTTTCTTCCGCCACGAAAGCCGGGTCCAAGTACTCATTGATTACAAGTTTTGACGAGAAAATGATCCCGTCGATTCTAATCGCCTTCGATAGGGCTATGCCAGTTGTGGCGGGAATCAGAAAATTCTTGAGTCTGGGGACTTGACGACGCCAATTACATGTGTACAATTGTTACTATCTCGGGCCAGCGAGAATCTGGCGGGTCTTTGACAAGTGAAAAAAAACGGCAACTTCAACTGGGGAGCGGTGCGCGCCGGTTTGGGAGTGGGGGGAGGGGCTGCCAAAGAGACTTACGCCCTAGACGATTTTGACGTAAGTGGCGTTGGAGACGAAGGGATTCGACGGCCGGGGGAGTGTGAATCAGGTTTTTCATGAATCAGGCGTTTGTGAATCAAGCTCGTTGGCACAAGTCCGTTGCGAACAATAATTTATGAATAATACGTGATTAGTTGTTGTGAAAAAACTGAGGGGTGAATCATGTGAATCAGCTACCACTAGCGGGGGGTGGCAGAGACTCGCGATGGTGGCGAGTGAAGGGGGACTTAGGGCGAGGGGATTTGACGTAAGTGGGGGGAGGACGACCGGGGTGTTCAGTTTGCTGGGTTCAGTTTTCAGAGAAGGTGGGAGGGATAGTATCAGGAGGCTGACGCCCCCCGCTCGCCTTCCTTCGCTGGCGCTTCGGGTTAGTGCGTATCCCCTCCCCGCTTTTGGCGAAGTCCGTCATAATGCAAGATTCGACAAGAATAGTACTCCTCACGCTCCGCGTGAGGAGGTCATCTCGCGGAGCGAGAAGACTACTTTGGGAGGCAAAAATGGACGAAAAACTGGTGCGGCAGGCGATTACGTTTGACGATGTGCTGCTGGAGCCGCGGTATAGCGACGTGGTGCCGGCGGAAGTGGGAGTCTTCACGCACCTGACGCGGCGGATTCCGCTGAACATCCCGCTGCTCAGCTCCCCGATGGACACCGTCACTGAGCACCAGATGGCGATCGCCCTGGCCAAGGAAGGGGGGCTCGGGGTCATTCACAAGAACATGTCCATCGAGCAGCAGACGGAAGAGGTCAACAAGGTCAAACGGTCCGCCAACGGCATCATCGTGGACCCCGTCACGCTCCGCCCCCATGAGCCGGTCGGCCATGCTCAGGAACTGATGAAGCAGCAGAACGTCAGCGGCTTTCCAATCACGCTCGAAAACGGCAAGCTGGTCGGCATTCTCACACGGCGGGATTTGCGGTTTCTGGAGAACGGAAACCAGCCGATCAGCGAGGTGATGACCAAAGATAATCTGGTGACAGCCAAGGGGAGTGTATCGCTTGCGGAAGCTGAGAAGATTTTAACGGCTAAGAAGGTGGAGAAACTTTTGCTGGTTGACGATACATATTGCCTAACCGGAATGATCACAATCCGCGACATCGACATGATGAAGCGGTTTCCCCATGCGTGCAAAGATAAGATGGGGCGTTTGCGGGTTGGTGCGGCAGTCGGCGTGAATGACCTGGATCGGGCGCAAAGCCTGATTGAGAAACAGGTTGACGTGCTGATTGTCGACTCGGCTCACGGGCATAGCCTGAACGTGATCGAGACGGTTAAGGCAATTAAGAAAAAATGGGATATTGACGTCGTCGCGGGAAACGTGGCAACCCGGGACGGCTGCAGAGATTTGATAGCTGCCGGGGCCGACGCCGTGAAGGTCGGAATCGGTCCGGGTTCGATTTGCACAACCCGGGTGATCAGTGGCGTGGGCGTGCCGCAGATTACCGCCATTTACGAAGCGTCCCAAGCTGCTCGCGGCAGCGGCACCCCCATCATCGCTGATGGCGGCGTCCGCTACAGCGGCGACATCACCAAGGCCCTGGCTGCCGGGGCTCACTGCGTGATGATCGGTGGCTTGTTTGCGGGCCTGGCCGAAAGTCCGGGCAAAACCATTCTCTACCAGGGAAGGACGTTTAAGACCTATCGCGGGATGGGTTCCCTGGGAGCGATGGTGAAAGGATCAAGCGAACGATATCGCCAGTCCGGAACCGGGGGGGGAACCGGCAAGTTGGTGCCCGAAGGTGTCGAGGGACGCGTCCCATTCAAGGGCGCTCTTTCGGACTTCGTGTATCAGCTCGTCGGAGGTCTTCGGGCAGGCATGGGATATTGCGGCACCAAAACGATCGAGGAATTGCGGACGGAAACGCGATTTATCCAAGTCTCCGCAGCGAGTGTGAGAGAAGGCCACCCCCATGACATTGCAATTACGCAGGAAGCACCTAACTACAGCCCCGAATACCCGGAAGGGAAGGGAGGGGACTGAGTTTGTAGTAACCCGCTTCAGCGGGTTAGAGAATTGCCTTAACCGGCTGAAGCCGGTTACTACGAACATCCTTCGCACGCTCGCTGCCAGTGGGCTTTCCGCGGCGGTTGCGCTTACCGGCTGGTGCGCCGAACCCGACTACTTTGGTGGCGACGATGCGGCCAGCGTTGCCGCGAGCGAAGCCGAGACTTCTGCGGCCACATCGCAAGCCACCGTCCTCCGCTGGAAGACCAGCCGCATCACTCGCAGTTCCGCCGAAGCAGCCCGCAGCGGCGTGACCACCACGGTCATCACCGCCAGTCATGAAGCGCCGGTACCAGGCGATAAACCATCCTCCACTGGCCTGCGTCCCGCCTTCAAAGCTCCCGCCAAACCGGGAAGTTGGAACAAGTCCAAGGCAGGGACTCCTTCGAATCTGCTTAGCGAGGACGGTGCCATTCGTCTGGTGGCACACGATCCACGGACCGATCCGTTTGGCGACCGTGTTTCGCAGGCGGGACGCGAACCCGCACTGGCTCCGCCGGCGGGAACTCAAAAAGCAGTTCTGAACGATCCTCCTGCAGTTGCTCCCGAGCCGGAAGCCGCCGAGCCAAAGCCCAGAGCGCCGGGCGCTTTTAAACCGGCCGAAAACCTTCCCGAACCACCGGAGAATCCTGAGCCGAAAGAAGAAAGCCTGCGGCCGATGCCAGAAGCACCGCCGGCGATCGACACCTATAACTATCGCGACTGCTCCAAAGCCGAAGAAGGCTGCAAGATGTTTGTGGAATCATTGCGAGGAGTTCCGTTGTCGCAGATTTCCCTGAACATAATGCCTCGCTACATGCCGGATGCTACCACCCTGGAAAAAGGGGAAGAGCAACGCATCGAACAATTGAGAAACGCCCCCTCCCGTGAGTGGCGGGACCGCGCGGGAAAGGTACTTGCCAGCGGCCGACTGATCGACTTCCGCAGCAGCAAGGTCATTGTAGGAAATGATGAAGGGAAAGAAATTGCCTCGCTGAATGTGTATGACATCAGCGACAACGACATGTGCTTCCTCACTGCCTGGTGGCGCTTGCCGGGGGAATGCCAGTCGCAGAACGCGGATTATCTGCAGCGGAACCGAGATTGGATCCCTTCCACCTTCACGTGGACCGCCTCGGCCCTGTGCCACAAGCCGCTCTACTTTGAAGAAGTGCAAGTGGAACGCTATGGTCACACGGCCGGCCCCATCAAGCAGCCGTTCATATCTGGTGCCCATTTCTTCTTCAACATAGCCGCCCTGCCGTACAAGATGGCGATCAACCCACCGCGGGAATGCCAGTATCCCTTGGGCTACTACCGTCCTGGCGACTGCGCCCCCTGGCACATTCCTCCGGTCCCCCTTTCATTGCGGGGCTTCGCGGCAGAGACCGGTGTCTGGGTGGGCGGCATCTTCCTCATTCCTTAAGCGGGGTTGGCTTTCAGCCTACCCTGTCTTCCTCGACCTAAAGAATCACCACAGTTTTGCTTCGGGAGCGATTGGCA
>CAYUJE010000062.1:4572-20291 GCA_964444865.1 uncultured Pirellulaceae bacterium
TGGGGCGGCTCAGGCCCAGCAGTTCGGCCGCAGCGGCTTGATTGCCGTTGGTACGGTCCATCGTGCCAGTGACTAATAATTGGTCGAACTGTTCGAGCGCGCGGCGGTAAATTCCCGATTCACCATGGCTAAGTTCATTCTGAACATTCGCGGCGAAGGAGTCCCAAGTGAGAACTCCAGATGAATGAAGTGGAGCGGGAGATTCCCCCGCTTCGCGCCCAATATGGTCGGGTAGAAACTCCGGCAACAGTACCGGGCCGGCCGAGCGGACCAGCGCCTCGCGAATCACGCTTTGCAATTCGCGGATATTTCCCGGCCAGGCATATAGTTGCAGACGCTCCAGGGTTTCTTCCGCAATCGAACTAACGCCGGTCCCTAGATCTCGGTTGAAACGGAACAGGAAATAGTGCGAGATCTCGGGAATATCTTCGGTGCGGTCGCGGAGCGGAGGCAGTTCAATCGTCACACCCCGCAGTCGGTAAAAGAGGTCCAGTCGAAACCGGTCTTCCGAGATCATGGCTTCCAGGTTCTTGTTCGTCGCGGCAATGAGCCGAACATCGCTCCGCAACGGCTCGTTCCCTCCAACCCTTTCAAACGTCCCATCTTGCAACAGCCGCAGCATTTTGGCTTGGGTACTCGCGGCCATGTCGCCGACTTCGTCCAGGAACATCGTGCCGCCGTCGGCTTGTTCGAACTTGCCGATCCGGCGGCGGTCGGCTCCGGTGAAGGCTCCTTTCTCGTGGCCGAATAGTTCGCTTTCGAGAAGCGTTTCCGTCAGAGCCGCGCAATTGATGGCCAGGAACGGCCCTTGATTACGTCGGCTGTGGTGGTAGAGCGCACGGGCGACAAGCTCCTTGCCGGTGCCGCTCTCGCCGAGGATCAAAACGCTGATATCCTGTCCGGCAACGCGGCCGATTTGTTTGAAGACGGAACGCATCGCCGGTCCGCCCCCGATGATCAGATCGGGATTGTCGACATCGTGCTCCGCCCCTTCCACCAAAGCCGGCGTTCGCATCAGGCGGCGAATTTCGCACGCCTTGTGGACGACGTCGATAAGTTGTTTGGCGTCGAGAGGTTTGACGAGGTAATCAAATGCGCCTCGCTTCATCGCTTCAATTGCCGTCGCCGAGGTGCCGTGACCGGTGATGAAAATCACCAGGCACTTGGGATCGGCTTGTCGGAGTTGCTCAAAAACGAGCAGGCCGTCGTCGTCGCCAAGACGAATGTCGAGCAGCACCACATCGGGCACGTCTTCCTGCAGCCGCTGCTGGGCTTGCTCGGCATTATCCGCTGTAACGACATTAATCCCTTCGCCTTCAAAGACTTGCTCGATGCTAAAGCGGATGGCTGGTTCGTCGTCGATGACAAGTAAGGTAGGCATGGAAAAATATCCTTCGATTGGGCGTCGACTCTGTTCCGGGTCAATGTGGAAAGCAGAGGCTTACGCAGGGCTCTGTTCCTCGACCTCCGCATCCACTTCCTCCCTGCACGGCAATCGCACCGTGAATTCCGCTCCACTTCCGGCGCGATTGGCGGCACTTAATCGTCCGCCGTGCTCTTCCACCAACCGGCGGCTGATGGCCAGCCCGAGCCCCGTGCCGCGTGATTTTGTGGAGACAAAGGGTTCAAAAACGTGGTCAAGCAACTGGGCCGGAATGCCGCTTCCTTCATCGACGATGGAAACTTCGCAATTCTGTGCGGCGGGGCTGCCGAACCGCCGAATTTCAATCGTCAACTTGCCGCCGTCGGGCATTGCGTCCATCCCATTGAGCAGCAGGTTGACAAACACTTGATGTAATTGTTCCGGATCGCACGTTACCTGCAATGGGCTGAATTCGGGAAGCTCAATGTGGACGTGCTGCTGTTCGGCTCGTCCCTGCACGAGATTGACCGCGCGACGAAGTGTATCTCCCAACTCGCACAGCACTCGTTGCGAAGCCGCGGGCTTGGCGAAATCGAGTAAGCTTTGAATGGTGTTTTCCATCCGCGCGATTTCGTCTTGCACCACTGCCAGTTGTTCCGGGCGAAAGCCCTCGGTGGCCGCTTTGCGAGCCGCGGTCTGAACGAGCAACTTCACGGAGGTGAGAGGATTGCGGATTTCGTGGGCCACACCAGCCGCCAATTGACCCACCGCTGCCAAACGCTCATTGCGAACCACCTCCTGCCGGGCTCCTTGCAACTCGACCAGCACAGTGTGTAGTCGGTCAGCTACATGGCGAACCTGTTCGTCGATGGCATCCAGGTTGCCGCTTGCGGCTGGTTCAACCACCACCTCGCCTAGATCGAGAGCAGCCCCTTTTAGCGTGACATGAATTGCCGCCAGGCGTCGCCGCAAACGGTTCGCTGCTCGGTATCCGAGCCAAACCCCAATCAGCGGCCCGAGCACCGTCAAGATCATGCGAGCGTTTCCCACACGGCTTCCCCATTTGCGATGTTCGGCTGTGCGGTACTCGATCAGCCCCTGGTTAATGAGCCGCAGTTTGTCGCAGAGGCCAGAGATTTCAGCCGCCAGTCCCGCGGACTTGTCTGCCGACATGGGCGTTGTTTTAGCCCCTCGGGATTGCTCAATCTCTCGCCAGAACTGGGCGAATTTCTCGTGAATCTCGGCAAGGATTTGTTTTTCCTCGGGGGTGATGGCAGCCGACCGGGCCTGCGATAGAGCCGAGCGAAAGTCCCCGGCGATGTTGGCAGGCGACCCCAGGGACAAGTCGCCCGGCGAAGATACTCGCGAGGAAGTAACCACCACCACCTGCAACTCCCAGAGCGCGTGCTGCATTTCGGCAGCCGTCCAAATGGAGGTCACGTTTTCGCGCATGATCTCCTGATGTTGTCCATCCAGCCACGAAATATAGAGGGTGGTTGCAAGGCTCATCCCCAGCCAGGCACATCCGACCAAAATGGTCGGCATCAGCAACTCCAGCCAGTTCCGCCAATTCATCAACGACAGGGTTGGAACCAGCGTCGACGGGAGTAGATCGACTCGCTGGGACGGGCGGGGGGCAGTCGGCTTCTCAGGGGAGTGAGGCATTTTGAAACAGGGGCTTGGCTCGGAGCCACGAATTGACGGTCTCGTTGAAAACGGGGGGCTGTTACGTGCCTTTCCCCTTTCGCATCAAACGGGCAAAAGAAAATCTACTGAGTTACTGCTCTGCCGACGGGTCAGCAACACTTCGATCTTGAACGCTGGTAACCCAAGCCGCAAGGTGAGTGCCAAACGTTCGAAGCCGGCGGAATGGAATTTAATAGGAGCTTTCGTGGAAAACATTTTTCTTCTCGGGGAAAACAGATTTCCTCAGTCCGCCGCAATTAGTGAGCGTTCGGCGGCACTCCTAAGCGGTAATTTCAAGAGAGTCTCGCAGTCCCCATGCTAGCCAGGGGGAGAGCAGCATATGGCATATTTGTTGCGTTGTGATTGTAATGGTGCAAATCCGGGTGAGAGCATCGTAAACGGATTTTTCCCTGTTGGCTGACCGACTCTCCATAATCGAGGGTGCCCATGTTCTCCGTCGTTTCCTCGGGATGCACGCCGTTTCTCTCGATCGATCAGCTTCGTTACTACCGCATGATAGCCGGTGAAACGGAAGAATCCGTTGCGGAAGAATCCGCGGACTCTCGTTACGAATACTCTGTCCATAACATGGCGACCGATCCCGCGGTTCACATCCGCATTCATTCAAGCGATACTGCCGCGGACTAAACCAGCGATTTTCAGAGAAATTCGGGCATTCCGCATCGTTGCTGAGTGGTTTCGGCAAAGTCAAATGCCTTCCGCTTTCGGGTTGTATCGGACAAACTCGCCCATCATGGAGGCGTGGTTGCCTGAGGGCAAGATTTCGAAAAGTGATAGCTTGGCATAGCGGTTGCATTCCAGGGCTCTAATCGGTAGCGTTTTAGCCCGGCCATTCCACTGCGGATTTCGTTCGCGAATTCGCTGAGATGATGCAAAGTTTTGACTCAATCTGCAACATGATGGAAGAAACGCCCGACCAAACCGTTCTGTTGGCAACGCGTCCCGGTCTGAAGCGAAGTGAATATCGGGATGCCTTGCGGAAGATGGGGTTTCAAGTCGCCATAGCGGACGACGACGCCAGTTGCCTGGAACTATTCCGCGCAGCGCTCCCCGACGTGCTCGTGATCGAGCCCGAGTTGCCGCAAGGGGGCGGAGACGCCGTGCTGGAAGCGATTCAAGTCGAGTTGACCGAAAATCAAATTCCGGTATTTGTCTTGTCGGCGGAGGGCAACCGATCTGCGATTTATCGCATCTCGCGTTTCACCATCAGCGATTTCGCCGTGCAACCACTCGGGGCTCAGAAGTTTGCAGAGCGAGTTCGCCGACTGGCAAAGCGGCGTCGAGGCATCGCGACGTAAGGCGAACGCGCTGCGAAGATAACCAATTGATGCCAACACCTGTCACCGCGACAGTTCCGCTTGTACGATGATGTCCCCCGAAGAATTGAGCATGACCATTCCGATTCACTCACCAAAAGACCTGGCACATGGATTTCAGTCCACCGGCGACGGTGGGGCTTGGAACGTCTGGGCTCCGCGTGCCTCACGCGTGGATTTGGTCTTGTTGGACGGCGATGCCTCTTCGCGAGTCCCCATGCAGGCCGTTGGTGGCGGTTGGTTTCAACACACCGCGGGAAGGGTTCCTACCGGCCAGCGCTACTTTTTCTTGCTCGATGGCAAGCTTCAACGTCCTGATCCGGCATCCCGTTGGCAGCCCGACGGCGTCCATGCCGCATCGTGCGTTTGGCGGCCAGTGGACTTTGGTCCGGGCGAAGCAAAGTGGCAAGGAAGGCCACTCGCAGATCTGGTGATTTATGAATTGCACGTTGGCTCATTCACGCCAGAGGGAACTTTTGAAGCCATTATCCCGCGGCTCTCAGCACTGCGGTCGCTGGGAATCACTGCCATCGAATTGATGCCCCTGGGGCAATTTCCCGGCCGGCACGGCTGGGGTTACGACGGCACGTACTGGTTTGCAACCCAGCAAAGTTACGGCGGCCCCGATGGTTTGCTGCGACTCGTCGAGGCCTGCCACTCCCAGGGATTGGCGGTGATCTTGGACGTGATCTACAACCATCTCGGCCCCGAAGGGAATTATCTCCACGATTTCGGACACTATTTCACCGAAAAGCATGTCACCCCGTGGGGCGCGGCAATCAACTATGACGACTCCGGTTGCGAAGGGGCGCGCTCGCTGGTGCTGGACAATGTGAGGCATTGGATCCGCAATTTCCATGTCGACGGGCTGCGGCTCGATGCCATCCATGCCATCTGCGACGACAGCCACCCTCACATCCTCGCCGAAATCAAACGCGTTGCAATGGAAGAGCAAGTGCGCCTTGGCCGCGAGGTTCATGTCATTGCGGAAAGCAATTTGAACGATGTGCGTTTGTTGGACCCGCCGGAGCAAGGTGGCTATGGCCTCGATGCCCAATGGAGCGACGACTTCCATCACTGTGTGCACACCCTGCTGACGGGCGAAAGCGACGGCTACTATGTCGACTTTGCCGACCCGCAGTCGCAGCTCGTCAAGGCACTGAACAGCTTCTTTGTATACGACGGCATTCACAGCCCATTTCGCGGCGCTCCCTGCGGCAGGCCCATCGGCGACCACGGCGGCCAGCGATTCGTGGTCAGCATTCAAACGCATGACCAGGTCGGAAACCGAGCCCGTGGGGAGCGGCTGTCGGCATTGGTTTCCCCTGCCCAGCAGCGAATAGCCGCCTGCCTGCTACTCCTAGCCCCCAATATTCCGATGCTGTTTATGGGGGAGGAATATGGCGAACTGAGCCCGTTTCCGTTCTTCTGCGATTTCGGTGATCCGGTTTTGCAAGAGGCAGTCCGCAAAGGTCGGCGGGAAGAATTCGCGGATTTTGCCTGGAGCGACGAAGTGCCCGATCCGCTGGCCGAAACTACATACCAATCGGCCCAGCTAACTTGGGATTGGCCCGAAGGAACACTACATGCCGGTCTCCGGCGGCTGTACGGTGACTTGTTGCAATTGCGGCGAACACAGCCGGCGCTCGGTGATTTTCGCCATCGCGCGGCCCGGCTAATGACGGGCGAAGACGGCCATTCTCTGCTGGAATTGACACGCGGTGAATCGAAAAACGGTTTGCTCTGCATCTTTAATCTCGGCGATCAGGCCGCGAAATTGCCGGCGGTGCCCGTAAACATGACCCTGCTATTCCGCTCCGAAGTTGCTCCTTATCGATGCGTGCCGCCAGAACCCGTTGATTTGAACCTGCAGCAACTGCAGCCCTTTGAGTGTCTGATTTTCGGTGCGAGCACCTCCAGCAACAAGTAACGGAAGCGGAAAGAAACAACATCATCATGGCCATCACCGTTCAAACTGCGTCGCTAGGAACCGTCGCCACGCCAGACGCTCCCACAGCATCCGCTCCGTCTGAGCCTTTGCCCGAATCGCCCGATTCGCGCCACGATACTCCCAAGATTGACGACATCCTGGCCGCAATCACGCAATATAAAGAAACGCAGCGTCTTCCGACCGCTACTTACCGAGTCCAATTCAACTCGCGGTGCTCGTTTCGCGCCATCGAGGCTGCCGTTCCTTACATGTATACGCTGGGCATCAGTGAACTGTATGCGTCCCCCTTTCTGCAATCCCGCCCGGGAAGCAATCATGGATACGATGTTGTCAATCACTCGGTCATTAACTCCGAGATTGGGACGCTCGACGAATTGCGTTCGCTTCGTTCCGTGCTCCGCGAGCACGACATGGGGCTGATTGCGGATGTAGTTCCCAATCACATGAGCAACGCTCCAGAACTCAATCCTTGGTGGCAGGATGTGCTGGAAAACGGCCCCAGTTCTCTTTTCTCGCCATTCTTCGACATCGACTGGATGCCGCTCAAGCCCGACCTGGCCAACAAGGTTCTGCTGCCGGTATTGGGGGACCAATTCGGCAAAGTCCTCGAAGAGGGGCACCTTGCCGTGCGATATGGCGAAGGGGCATTTTGGCTCGAGTGTTATGGCCAGAGATTTCCACTAGCACCCCGCTCTTATGCTTTGATTCTGGCGATTGGGCTCGATGAATTGCAGCAGCAGTTTGGCGAGCAAGACCCGGGCCTGCAGGAATTATTGAGCATTCTGACGGCAATCAAAAACTTGCCGCCGCGCACGGAAACAGATCTCGACAAACTCGCCGAGCGACGGCGTGAAAAGGAAGTTGTCAAGCGTCGGCTGCATGCACTCGTGGAGTCGTCGGCCCCCATGGCCGCGTTTGTCGCTGCGGGGGTTCGCACGATCAGTGGGCGGCCCGGCGATCCGCGTTCCTTCGATCGGCTCGACGAATTGCTGCAGGAGCAGGCCTATCGGCTGGCGTATTGGCGTGTCGCTGCCGACGAAATCAACTACCGTCGATTTTTCGATATTAATGAGCTAGCCGCGATTTGCACCGAGCTCCCCCAGGTGTTTGAAGAGACACACCGCTTGCTATTTGACCTGCTGGATGAAGGGACGCTGACCGGCTTGCGCATCGACCATCCCGATGGCCTCTATGACCCGCGCGGTTACCTTTGTCAATTGCAAGAGCAGCGATTTGTGCAGCTATGCCGGCGCGAACTGAAGTCGCGCGAGAATGAAAACGAACCTGACGATCAGCAGGAAGCAATCCTGCAACGACTGGTGGAGTTGTGGCGGGCAGCCACTGCAGTACCTGGTTCGCCACTGTCGCGGCTGCTCTATATCGTGGTGGAAAAAATCCTCGCCCATGACGAAACACTACCCGACAATTGGCCCGTGCACGGCACTGTGGGTTATGAGTTTCTCAACGCCGTCAATGGATTGTTCGTCGCTCCTGCCGGCGAACGTCCGCTCTCCGCGCTCTATACCCGCTTTACCGGCAATGAGATCGATTTTCAGGCCCTGGCCTATCAATGCAAGCGACTAATTGTGAAGCTGAGCATGGCCAGCGAACTGACCGTGCTCGGTCATCGGCTGGACCGCATTTCGGAACGAAACCGCTGGACCCGCGACTTCACCCTCAGCAGCCTGACCCAGGCCCTGCAGGAAGTGGTGGCCGGATTTCGCATTTACCGCACCTATGTCGAGCCCAACCAGGTGCTGGAGCGGGATCTCCATTACATCCGGACTGCCGTCGCTCGTGCCAAACGCCATAATCCGGCGATGAGCGCTTCGATCTTTGACTTCGTCCAAGACGTCTTGCTATTGCGCTATCACGACAACGCCGACGACGAGGAGCGCCGGGCAATTCAGCAGTTCGCGGGAAAATTTCAGCAACTCACCGGCCCCATCATGGCCAAGGCAGTGGAAGATACCGCGTTTTACGGCTTCAATAGGCTGGTTTCTCTCAATGAAGTTGGCGGCGAGCCGGCGCGGTTTGGCACGTCGGTGGCCGAGTTTCACAAACTCAACCAGTCTCGTTTGCCGCGGCTGGCTTACTCGCTCAACGCCACTTCCACGCACGATACCAAGCGGAGCGAGGATGTGCGGGCGCGAATTGACGTGCTTAGTGAAATTGGCCGCGAATGGCGTGAGCGCGTGCAACGCTGGAGCCGCGTGCATCGGCGTTTGAAAACCGATTTGGAGGGTACGGAAGCCCCCACTCGCAACTCCGAGTATTTGCTCTATCAGACGCTCGTCGGTGTTTGGCCGGGAGCCATTCCGGAAGGGGATGCTCTAGCCCAGTTTGTCGGCCGTATCCAGCAGCACATGCTGAAGGTCGTTCGCGAAGCGAAGGCCAACACCAGTTGGGTCAGCCCCAATGAGGCCTACGAAGCTGCCCTCTCGCGGTTTGTGGCCGGCATCTTATCGGCGGACCGCCGCCAGGTCTTCCTGCAAGAATTAGACGATTTTGTTCGGCAGGTCGCGGATCACGGGCGTTGGAATTCGCTGTCGCAACTGCTGCTGAAGATTGGCTCACCCGGCGTGCCCGATTTTTATCAAGGAACGGAAACCTGGTCGCTGGTCCTGGTGGACCCCGATAATCGTCATCCGGTCGATATGCCGAGGATGCGTCAATCGCTGGATGAGCTTTTATCCCAAATGTCAGGATCGCTCCAATTGCCTCCCTCCACGGATGCCGTGGAAGCCTGGCTCTCGACTTACCGCGACGACTCATCCCCGCCGCAAGCAATTGCGGGCAATCCCGATCAACGGCCGGAAAGCCGACTGCTTCAGGAACTTTTGGACGCTCGCTCGGACGGACGCATCAAGCAGTTTGTCACGCTGCTTGCGCTTCGCGCCCGCCGCCAATTTGCGGAACTGTTCACTGTGGGCGAGTATCTCCCCCTGTCGATTTCCGGCAAGTACGCCGAACACGTTGTGGCTTTTGCACGCCGGAATGGAAAGCATGCCGCGCTCGTCATCGTTCCCCGCCTGAGCGTCGCGGTGAGTGGTCTTGGCGGCCCCCCTCCGCTGGCGGATTTGTGGGGAGACACTGCGATCGAACTGCCCGCGGAACTTGTCGGCGGCGAATGGCACGATTGCTTTACTCGCAAGTCCCTGTCTGCCAGTTCCGAAAATCTACTCGTAGCTGAGGTGCTGCGAGAGTTTCCTGTGGCCTTGTTGCTACAGCAGTGATTGCGCTCACAAAAACAGAAGGTGCATCAGAACCAGCAACGGAAGTAGCACTCCGGCGCTATAAGCCACGTAACCAAAGAAGCTGGGCATTTTGACCCCCGCTTCCTCCGCAATCGCCTTGACCATAAAGTTCGGCCCATTGCCGATGTAAGTCATCGCCCCCATCAGCACCGACCCCAGACTGATCGCGGCCAGCATTTCCACCGCCACTCCCGCCTGATTGGGCCCTTCCACATGCAGGGCCTGAGCGGTCTTAAAGAACACCAGGTAAGTCGGCGCATTGTCGAGCACGGCTGAAATGCTTCCCGAGGCCCAAAAGAACCGGCCCGGAGTATTCACCCCCAACGACCCGCCGCGGACATCGAGAATCTGCAAAGCGGGCTGCATGCAAATGAAGATGCCGAGGAACAGGGCAGCAACTTCGATAATTGCCGTGTAATTGAAGCGGTTTTCGCGGCGGGCCGTGGGTGAGCCAAATGCCAGCGAAATTCCCACGAGCGCGATCTGCGCGATTTCCCGAAGCCACAGCCAGGCGTGCCAGTCAGTGCCGGGAAACGGTTTGCTGGGGTCGAGCAGCGCTACCGCTAGCACCACTCCCGCGAGCAGCAGCACATTGGGCCAAATGCCGGTAAACGTCAGGCGACGAACGATTCGCTCGTCGGCCTGAATATCACGTTTGGCCTCGCGGGGATAAACGATAAATTGATCCCAGCAATAATAAATGGCCAAAAGCGAGATGTTGACAAACGCCCATTCCTTCCAGAGCGTGAGTGTCCACAGAAAATCGACCCCCTGCAAATAGCCCAGGAAGAGCGGCGGATCACCGATTGGGAGCAGGCAACCGCCGCAATTGCAAACGACAAAGATGAAAAACACAACCGTATGGCGAACTCCCTTCCGTTCGGAATTCGTTTCCAGCAGCGGCCGAATTAGCAGCATGGCCGCTCCTGTCGTGCCAATGAAGCTGGCCAGAAGTCCGCCCACGGCAATAAAAACGGTGTTGGTCAGCGGATGGGCCGGCAAGTCGCCACTGATGCGGATTCCTCCCGAGATGGTGTAGAGGGCAAACAGCAATACAATAAACGGGATATATTCCACCAACACGGCATTCTGCAGGATCGTTCCCGCCATACCCCAACTCAGCGAACTCGCGCCCGGCGAAATGAGCTTGTGATTCAGAAAATGTTGCTCCACCGGAGCGTGGTGCAGCAAGGCATAATAAGCGAGCGTGACCAATCCCAGGGAAACGGCAACCAGAAAGCGATTGCGGTTGCTTTCCCACCAATGCCGGGTGAATTCCAAGAGAGGAAAAACGGCAATCGCCCCCAGCAGGAACGCAAACGGAATCACGGCCCATACGGGTGGCGGCTCGGGCTTTTCCTCTGCGTGCGATGCTTCTGCACCGTCCGCATGCCCATTAATGAGAGCCGTCGCCTTCTGAGGCCAGCCTAGTCCAGCCGCGAGCACGTATAGAATCACAAGGCCGACGATGGCGGCGAGTACCCAGCGCTGGGTAGTAAGGGGATCTGTTTTATGCCCGTGGGGGACTTCCGACATAAATACTCCGGTAGCGACAGAAAACTACCGGATGGCGATCGGACCACCCGCAGCGCCTCTAGCGTCTGCCGCACGAATCTTTTGAGATAATCAACTTCTTCGCGACGGGATTTGAGTCTAAGTTTCATGTACCCACCCGTCAACTCACGCAAGCGGTCAAACCGGGTCGCCAGATGAGTGAACGAAGGAATTTTGGCAAGAATCTCAATCTGATTGCTAAAGAACAAACGAGTCTGGGAATGGGACAGCAACTGGCAGTAATCGTCAATCCAAAAGGTGGCTCTGGGCGTGGAGCGGCTATCCTGGAACAGGTGCGGCCACTGCTGGCGGCAGCGGGAATGGAACTGCAAGTCCACACTACGACACGGGCCGGCGAGGCCAGCGAATTGGCGGCAGAACTGGACTTGTCGGGGTTTGCCGGCCTCTGCTCCATTGGCGGTGATGGCACCAATCACGAAGTGGTCTGCGGTTTGATGCGGCGAGTCGATCCGGCCGCGGTTCCGCTGGGAATCATCCCAGGAGGAACGGGGAATTCGTTGGCCCAGCACCTGGATTACCTGGACCCACACACGGCCGCCAAAAAAATTGCCACGGGCCACACTATTCCTCTGGATGTTGCCCGCATCACATCGGACGAGGGGGTTGAACACGCCATCAACATCGTCGGTTGGGGGGCGGCTGTCGATATTAATCGCACGGCGGAACGGCTGCGGTGGCTTGGCTCGATTCGCTACTCACTGGCGGCATTGTGGGAAATCCTTTGTGCTCGTCGGCGGCCACTGAAACTGACCCTCGATGGCGAAGTGACTGAAGGCGAGTTCCAGATGGTGTTGGCCTGCAACACTCGCTTCACCGGCAAGGGAATGCAGCTTGCCCCACTAGCCAAGCTCGACGACCAACTAATCGATGTCATCATCGTCCGCCGCGCCACCCGAGTGCAAATGCTGCAACTCTTCAGCCGCGTCTTCGACGGCTCGCATATTGCGATGCCCTGCGTCGAATACCGTCAGGTCAGCGCGCTGGAACTCACTTCTGCGGGGCGTGAACCGCTCAACATCGACGGGGAATTGAAAAGAAGCCTGCCGATTCGAGTGGAGATGATTCCAAAACCGCTGAGGCTATTCGCGTGAAGAATCCGCTGCGAGCAACAATCAATCCCGCCGCATCGCCATTGAATACAGGACCACCAGCGTCCCCGTAGCCAGAAGGCTCCAAGGGGCCCATTCCGGCGGATTCATTTCGCGGGGGGGCTTGGCGGGAGTGGCGAAGTTGCCCGGCTGAGTGGCGGCGGGCTTGTCGGCGGCGAGGACGAACCGCTCCACCACCAAACATTCCGCGCCATAGATGCAGGTCGAAATTCCCATCGCCAAAAAGAAGGCTCGCAACATGACACTCTCCGCAGCACAACAACGATGCGGCAGTCCTTCGCCCGGGGCGTTCCTTCCTGAGTCTATTCGGCTGGGAAATGCCAAAAAATCGAGGGCTTTCGACCGAGGCGCTTGCGGCATGCAAAGCTGGCCCGTTATGATAAGAACTATCGGTCCAGCTTCACATTTTCTCGTTCCCATTTTCCATGGGCAGACTGGGCATGGCGGTGATTCGAAAGCCAATGGGCAACTCCCTGCTGCTGCCGGCGGTTTCTCGCCGCCAGACGCTGAGGGGGCTTTCCTCGCTCGTTGCCGGAGTTGCCCTGCCGCTATTTTCCTGGCCTACATTGCTAACGTCAGCTGAGAAAGAATCGCCGACTCCCGAAGAGCGGTTGCAAAAGCAGTTTGGCCTGGTCCGATTGGCCGGAGGAGTCTGGGGACTGCCGCTGGAATTGGAATTGAAAGAAAAGCTGGCGCAGCTTCAGGTGTTGCGGGAAAGCGTGGTGACCGCCGAGAAGGAACTTGAAGATAGGGCGGCAACGAACCGGCGAGCCTGGTCGGAAGCTGCTCCGGTGATGGAAACCTTGAAACAGGCCATCGGCAAACTGTCCCCTACCGACCCTCAACGTGCCGCGATTACTCAGCAGTTGGCCGCCCTGGAAAGAAACGTTAGCGAACCTTCTCGCCTTGGCTGCCGTGGTGAAGTCCGTGCCCGCCTCGTTGCCTTCAGCCGCGACCGTTCGCTTTTGCAACTTGCTTTGCTCTGGATTCGGGCCGCGGCTCCACAACTGGCCGAAGAATATGCCCGGCTAGCAAAAATCAACGAAGTCGCTGCTGTTCTCAAGCAACTGGAGGGCGAAAAACTGGGTCCACTCAAAAGCTACTTCCCGGAAGTAAAACGGCTGGCCGATTACGACAAACTCGTCTTCACCGATTGGCTGCCGGTCTATCAGCAGGCGGGGCAGACTCGTTTTTCCGTCCTCGTTAACGATCAGGCCCCCGTCACGTTCACCTGGAGCGAAGAAAGCCATGGCCAACTCCTGCTGCCGGCCAGTACGTTGGAAAGTTGCGGACTGTCCCTTCCCAAAAGCGCTCCCCAGCAGAAAGTTAACCTTGGTGATCGCCACCTACTGGCTCACGGAGTCACCGTTCCCACGCTCCGCTTAGGACGACATGTCGTCAAAAACCTCTCCGCCTTCGTCCTCCCGCCCGAAGGGGAAGACCTCGGTGCCCGCCTTCCGCGCAATGCCCTCACTGGCCTTAAAGTGAGCATCGAATTGGAACGCCTGCGGTTAACCATGGGACAGTGATGGGCGAGCGACTTCCGAGACCAAGATTTGCCTGGAAGAGCAGCCACGCCAAGAACTCCTGGCCACAACTCTACACTGCCGCCAAAATCTGCTCCCCCACAGTCCAAGCCGCCCGGTTCGCCGGGTCGCGCTCGATGCGGCGGTAGAGCGTGTCGCGCTCGACCGGTTCGCGGCCGGCTTCGACGATGAGGCGCTGGATTTGTTCGACGGTGAGGAGCTCGGGGGTGGTGGCGCCGGCGTCGTGGTAGATCAGCTCGTGGCGGACGGTGCCGTCGAGGTCGTCGGCTCCGTAGGCGAGGGCCGTTTGGGCGGTGCCGATGCCGAGCATGATCCAGTAGGCCTTGATGTGCGGGATGTTGTCCAGCATCAGTCGGCTGACGGCCATGGTCCGGAGGTCCATGAGGGCGGAGGGCTTTTTGATGTGCGACAGGCCGGTATTTTCCGGATGGAACGCCAGCGGAATGAACGTCTGAAAGCCGCCCGTTTCGTCCTGCAGCTCGCGAAGGCGGATCAGATGGTCGACGCGGTGGTAGGCGTTTTCGATGTGGCCATAGAGCATGGTGCAGTTGGTCTTGAGGCCAAGGTCGTGGGCCGTGCGGTGGATGTCGAGCCAGTTGTGGGCGTCCGCCTTGTGCTCGCAGATTTTGCTCCGGACCTCGGGATGGAAAATCTCCGCCCCGCCGCCGGGCATGGAGCCGAGGCCGGCCTCCATCAGCTCCTGCAGAATCTGCCGAACCGATTTCTTGGTGAGGAACTCGAACCAGTTGATTTCGACGCCGGTCCAGCCTTTGAGGTGCAGGTCGGGGTAGGCGTTGTGCAGGATGCGGAGGACGTTGACGTACCAGTCGTAGTCCTTCACATGGTGCAGCCCGCCGACGATGTGCATCTCGGTGCAGCCGTTGTCGACCGCCTCCTGCCCGCGAGCCAGGATTTGCTCGTCGGACATCACGTACCCCTTTTCGCTCCGGAGGTCGGCCCGGAACGCACAGAAGGTGCAGCGATAGACGCAGACGTTGGTGGGGTTGAGGTGCGTATTGATGTTGTAATACGCCTTGTTCCCGTTGATTCGCTCCCGGACGATGTTGGCGAGAACGCCGACTTCCTGGAGCGAAGTCGCCGGGTCGTAGAGCACCAGCCCATCCTCGAGGCTTAGCCGCTCGCCGGTGAGGACTTTTTCACGGATGGAGGAGAGCGAAGGTGTGGACATGGGGGGTGGAAAAGGAGGGTTGCGTCGGAAACTAACCCGAAGCGCCAGCGAGGGAGAGACGGAAAAGAGTGAATTCACTCCCTCGCTGGCGCTTCGGGTTAGTGGCGAAAGCCTAACCGTCGAGTTTAGGCCCCACTTAACAGGCTGTCCATGTAGGCCCGGTGCTGGCAAAGGAATAGTGGGTAGTGGATAGTGGGTAGTGATTAGTCACTAGTATTCGGCGTCCTGCTTACTACTCACTATCCACCCCACTCACTACCCACTCTTCCCCCTCATGTTTCTCGGCATTGAAATCGGCGGCACCAAACTGCAATTGGGAGTTGGCAAGGGGGACGGAGCCGAATTTGCCGCGTTCGCCCGGCACGACATAGACATTCCTCGGGGTGCGCCGGGGATTCTGGAGCAGATTGAGAAATCGGCGATTGCGTTGTCCCAGAAGCACAAGATCGAGCGGATCGGGATCGGCTTTGGGGGGCCGGTAAATGCAGAGCGGGGAATCGTAACCAAGAGCCACCAAGTGGAAGGGTGGGACAACTTTCCGCTGGCGGGCTGGTGCGAAGAGACGCTCGGAATTCCGACGGTGCTCGGCAACGACTGCGACGTGGCGTCTCTGGCCGAGGCTCGCTTCGGCGCGGGGAAAGGTGCGGGGAGCGTCTTCTATATCACGGTTGGAACAGGCGTCGGCGGCGGGCTGGTCATTGGCGG
>CAYUJE010000062.1:20391-23624 GCA_964444865.1 uncultured Pirellulaceae bacterium
GCGTCTTCTATATCACGGTTGGAACAGGCGTCGGCGGCGGGCTGGTCATTGGCGGAAAGTTGCACGGCGCGGGGCGTCCGGCAGTCGCGGAAATCGGCCATCTTCGCCCCGGCTTGCACGAAGACCGGCCGGAATTGACCGTGGAATCTCTCTGCGCCGGTCCTGCCATCGCTGCCGCGGCAGCCGCCAGGATCACGGGGCAGGTTTCTCGCCCGCTGGAATCGCTGCGGAAGTACTTGGCGCGGAGCACGGCGAGCGGGGGGCGTGAGTCCCCTGATATTTCAAGTCCGCGTACCGTTCGACGTTCATTGAAGGACGAAGTTCGCAGCCGCCTCGCCGATCAGCAACGGACGGAAGAGGAATACATCGCCGACCTGCTCGCCCGCTGCGGTTGCAATGCGGAAAACCTCACGGCCAAGGCGGTCGCTCAGTCCGCTGCCGAGGGGAATGAGATTGCCTGCGAGGTGATGGATCACGCCTGCCAGGTCCTCGGCTGGGCCATCGCCCAGGTCATCACCATTGTGGCCCCAGAAGTGGTCGTGGTCGGCGGCGGTGTCTCCCTCATTGGCGAGCCGTTCTTCTTCGCCCCCCTCCGCTCCGAAGTCGCTCGCTATGTCTTTCCGCCGCTTGCCGGCTCATTCCGGCTGGTACCGGCGGCCTTGGGCGAGATGGCCGTGGTGCATGGGGCCGTGGCGCTGGCAGCAGCACTGGGGTAGGTTTCCAGCCTGCCCCATTTTTCACTGAATCGGCAACTTCAGCTCAATTCGCTTTCCTTCACGTAGGACAACCGCGGGGACTTTGTCTCTCGGTTTTTTGCCGTTCATCATGGCGACCAAAAGCTCGGACTCGGTCAGTGGCGCGGTAGAGCCGTCGAGTTCGACGAAGATATCTCCCTTGCGAAAGCCGGCGTTCTTGGCGGCGGCATGCTCGTTGTATTCGCCGGCGTGCTTGATGCGGAGTGCCAGAACATTACCTTCCAGCTTTGCCGATTTGCGTTCGTCGTCCGTCAGTGGCACCAAAAGAAGTCCTCCTGTGGCCATGCGGCGGAGGTCCCATGATGTGGCTCGCCAGGAGATGTCTCCCTTCTGCCGCCAGCCGGCTGCCAGCGTCACCGGAAGTTTCAACGTTTTGCCGCCGCGCTGCACGACAGCCGTCAACTTGTCTTCGTGCTTCGCATTGTGCAAAACCCACTGAAAGTCGCCGATGGAAAGGAGCGGCTGGCCGGAAAGAGCCAGAATTTCATCTCCCGCTTCAAATCCGTCCTTGTCAGCGGAGGAACCTTTTGTCACTTCGCTGACGCGGGCTTTTTCCTTTGGGTCGAGAATGAGCCCCAGGATTTTCGGATGTGGGTACGGATACAGCACCTCCTCGGCCATCGGCTTCCCCGGATGGCGGTTGATCAGGTGAATGCTTTCTCCGACCTGGTGGCAATGAATGCAGCTTTGAACGACCTTCCCCTCGTAGTTGAGCTTGGAGCCGTATTTTCCCTTGAGGTTGGGGAACTCTTCGGGAACCTTGATCGCCACGTCGGGGCCGCGCTTGGCGGCGAATAGCTCTTTATTGGCGGGAAACCCTTTGTGCAGAGCGAGCGCCCCTTCCAAGGCAGCCGCGAAACCTTCCACAGAGACATCGGCATCCGACTCCGTCTGATCCGACCGGGTGCCGAAACGGCCATAGATGGTCATATCTGCATTCAGGAAAAATGCGGCCATCGATTGGTCGTAGTCGAACTGAAAGAGGGACAGGTCCATCCCGTTGGCATGCACGATGCGGACCCGGACAAATTCGTCGAGCAGCTTTTGCACGGTTGAGTCCTTCGCCACCACTTGCGAATCAAGCTGGGCACAAGCCTCGCACGGAATGCAGCGGAAAATCACCAGCAGCGGCTTACCCGTCTTCTTCGCCTCGGCGATTCCCTTGGGGAGATCGTTATAGATCCACCGACCGGCGTCCTCGACATTCTTGCGGTCGTTGCGGACTTTGGTTTCGCGATCCTGAGCCGCAAGCGGCCCCATCAGCGATAGACACAGAGTAAGGAGAGAGAGCAGTGCCAACGTGCGCATATTCAGTTCCCCCAAGACCAGAATTACGGAATCGAAACATCTTTGGCGTATCGCGGCTGATTGTAGCTGTTATCGCGAGCCGTTTTCTAGCGGCCTAAATATTGACGTCCACCTCCTATTCGCCGAGATAATCTTCCCAATTAATCGCATCTTTGGAGGGGGATTCACTCTCGTCGGTAATCCAGCGGCACAGGGCCGCGCCGCGCAGGCGGTACGGAACGCCTTCTTCCTCGAGGTCAGCGAATGCGGTGGGCTCCAGGAACAATCGCTCGCGCCCGTCGATCAAATCGACGAAGCGGCACACCCGGTATGTCTGTCCCAGAAGTTCGACATCGCAAATCCGATGCATTGCGGGAAATTCCATACTCGGCGGCTCCACAATGGGAAGCTGGACCAGTACCGCCAGCAATTCCGGCTCATTGCGCTCGACGAGAAACTGCTCCCAAGCGTCCACCGGTAGTTCTTGCACGATTGTTCTCCGGGCTGGCGCACTAATGACTTTTGCTTTGGCGATTTCCGCTGAAGGCGCACCAACTGAATGCAAGTACTTTCAAAACTGCTTCATCACCAAGCCACAAACATCGGTGTCCTTCACGCTAGTACCCGCTAATACGCCTTGCTTGGAGGAGAGCAGCACTCCCCGCTGAGCATCGCTCGTGGGAGGTGCGCCGTGGGAACCTTTGACGAGGGAGGCGTCGAGGGGAATGCTCTTGGTGGCCATGTCGAAGTGGAGTTCGACCGGGTCGTAGCCGGGCTTATTGTGGATATCGACGGTGCGGGCGAATTTGGGGGCCTTGGCGTCGTAGAGCCAGTAGTAATACGCCTGCCAGCTATTGGGGGTGGAGATGAGAATGACTTCGCCGGCCCGCTCGTGATCGAGGCCGTATTTGGCCCGGTCGCGGCCGGCGAGGACTTCGGCGATTCCTTCCTGCCCGCGGAAAATCTGCACCACGGTTTGAATCGTGGCGGGGTCGGTTTTCTTCACGAAGACGTGGGAGAATTGATGATCGACCAGAGCCCAGGCTTTACTGCTTTGAAAGTCGATGAGCTCTCCCCCTTGATCTTTCACTTCCAATAGGCCCGCTTGGCGGAGCAGGCGGTTGGGATACGTGACGTGATCGACCGGCGTGATCGTGTATTCGCTGGCGACGAGCCAGAGCGGCTTTTCAC
>CAYUJE010000063.1:0-14084 GCA_964444865.1 uncultured Pirellulaceae bacterium
TCTTTGATGCAGCTCTAAGTCGAGCGGCATCAACGCCTTGCGAAACCGATTCGCCCCGTTTCGTGACGAAAAGGATCGCCCCGAATCAGTGAATATTCGGGCTAAAAGGGTGTATCAGACGGGCCCAAGCGGAGAGAGAGAATGTGGCATTCTTCAGCGAGAAATCAGTCGTTATCGCAACGTCAAATCGCGCCAGCAAGGGTAAAGTGCGTCGCGCACGTGCAATATCCAATTCCCTCGCTTGCGCGTCGGGCTAGTGACGGACTCTGTGGCGCAGAGCGGCAGGCTGGAAGCCTACCCCACTTACAGCAGGCCGTATGCCGTGAGGGTTTTTCGCAGCTTCACTTCCTGGTCCGGTTCCAGCGGTGTCATCGGCAGGCGGAGGTCCCCCGTGTCGCGGCCGAGCATCTTCATGGCGGCTTTGAGGGGGATGGGGTTGGTGGAGAGGCCGAGCATGTCGCGGCAGAGGTGGAAGAGCTTGAAGTGCAGTTGGCAGGCTTCGTCCGTCTTCTTGGCGAAGAAGGCGTTCACCATGGCAATCATGTCTTTCGGGACAATATTGCCGACGACGGAAATCACTCCTTCGCCGCCAACGGAGAGGATCGGCAGCGTCAAGCTGTCGTCGCCGGAGAGGACGGTCAGATTCGTCGTGGCGAGAATCTGCGAAGCCTGGTCGAGCGAGCCGGTCGCTTCCTTCACCATCGTGATGTTCGGCAGCTCGGCCATTCGGGCGATGGTGTCGGGCTCGATGTTCTTGCCGGTCCGCCCCGGAATGTTGTAGACGCAGATCGGAATTCCCACCTGCTCCGCCACCGTTTTGAAGTGCTGGTAGAAGCCCTCCTGCGTCGGCTTGTTGTAATAGGGGGCGACCATCAGCGAGGCATCCGCCCCTTCCTTCGCCGCCCACTTCGTCAGCCGCAGGGCCTCGGCGGTGCTGTTGCTGCCGGTGCCGGGCATCACCTTCACCCGCCCGCGGGCGGCCTGCACCACGGCGGAAATCACCCGCTCGTGTTCCTCGTGCGACAGCGTCGGCGACTCCCCGGTCGTCCCCACCGGCACCAGGCAGGCCGTCCCCGCCGCGATCTGAAAATCGACCTGCTCCTTGAGCCGGGCGTAATCGACCTCCCCATTCTTGAAGGGGGTGACAATCGCCACGGAGAGACCAGCGAAATCGGAACCTTTGCGGGACATGGGAGAGCAGACCTCGGGCATTCAGGAATCGGGGGAATCCATTATCATACGGAGCGGCTGCATGGGCTGACAACGGGCCGAAAACCGCAAAATCCAAATTGGAAATCTCAAATCTCAAACAAATGGGAAACCGGAAGCGAGAATTTCGGAAACAAACACTGTTCAATACACCGGGACGTTCCAGTTTACAATTTTGCCTGTCGTTCCTTCTTCTCATTTGTTTGAGATTTCCTCATTTTTTAACCACTATGCCCAATCCAAACGACTACCCTCAGCTCGACGTGATCGCCGTCGGTGCTCACCCCGACGATGTGGAAATTGCCTGCGGCGGGACGCTCGCGAAGCTTGTGAAGCAGGGCTACAAGGTTGGTATTGTGGACCTGACCGATGGGGAGCCGACGCCGGGGTCGAGTGGGCCGGAGCAGCGGCGGGCGGAGGCGAAGGCGGCTGCGGAGGCGCTGGGGGTGGAGACGCGGGTGATTTTGGAACTGCCCAATCGCCGGCTGTTCGATTCGTTTGAAGCTCGCGTGGCCCTGGCCAAGGAGTTCCGCAAGTATCGGCCGAAAATCGTTATCGGCTTTGGAGACAAGACGCCGATGGCTTCGCCGGACCATTGGCAAGCGATGCTCATCACCGATGCTGCCGTCTTCTACTCGCGGCTCACGAAGTGGGAAGAGCATTTCGATAATCTGCCGGTCCACAACATCGCCGCCCAGCTCTATTTCCGCCTCGCCTTTGAGCCGCAAACGCTGGGGGGCTTTATGAGCCATTTTACGGTGGACATCAGCGAGACCCTGGAAACGAAGATCGCCTCCATCCGCTGCTACGCCAGTCAGTTCCCCGCCGCCAAGGAGCACGTCTTCGACCGCATCCGGGGCGCGGCTCTCATCGCCGGCTCTGCGAGTGGCTTTCATGCTGGAGAGACGTTTGTTGGCACGCGGCCTCTGGGAGCGAAAGATTTGGTGAAGACAGTTCTGCCGTAGGCGGCGAATTCTCTGTCTTATCGGGAAGTTCTTGCCAATCGGCAGAAAAAACCTTGAAAGAGCATTTTGCGTCCCAATTCCGGTAGTCACAGCGACGCAACAAGGCTATATTTAGTGCGGCTTGGAAGGCGCGAATTCTCGCATTTTCAGGCACCCCTTCGTTCTCCGTTTTTCCATGACATTACGCAGTGTTACCTATTACGGACTGCTGACATGCCTGGTGGCGCTCCTCGCGCTCGGGCTGCAGCCGCTTCGTTTTGGCAAAGCGTCAGTGGCCCAGCGAAACACGAAGGAAGCACCCGCCGAAGAACCTGGCGATGAAGAACCCGAGTCCGAATCTGAGTCTGAAACCGAGTCCAAGATTGACTCACCGATTCGCCGCCGAACTTTGACCGTATTGCTGGCCATCGACCAGGATTCTCAACTTGCGGAAACGATTTCTCCGTTAAATCTGCGTACGCATGTTTTTTCGCCCCTTCTCCGGGACGAACTGTCCGCTCGCAACGGCTTTGGCGGACCTCTGCGCTTGTAATGCGCCCCAGGTTGCGGTTGGTTCGTTAGTTCAGTTTTGGGGTGCGCTCCTAGCGCCAAGAATCCGGCCCTTCTTTCCTTGGTCTGCAATTCACGCGGGGTTTCTTATGCAAAAACTTGTTTCCGGAATACAGCGTTTTCAAGATCAAATCGTCCAACCGAATCAGGGATTTTTTGAACGGCTGGCGGCAGGCCAGAGTCCGATGGCGATGTTCATCACCTGTTCCGATTCCCGCATCGATCCTAATCGGATGACGCAGACGGAACATGGAGAGTTATTCATCGTGCGCAATGTCGGAAACATCATTCCCCCTTCGGGAACCAGTAACAACGGCGAAGCGGCAGCCATTGAGTTTGCGGTGGAGGGTCTGGGGATTCGCGACATCATCGTGTGCGGCCATACCCACTGCGGGGCGATGAAAGGGCTGCTCGATTTGCCTTCGATCAAAACATTGCAGCACGTTCGCAAATGGCTCCGCCATGCCGAGGCGACTCAGCAGATTATCGCGGAGAACTACACCAAAATTACCGGCGATGCTCGACTGACCGCGGCTGCGGAAGAAAACGTCCTGGTGCAAATCAAACACTTGCAGACGATGCCACCCGTGGCGGCGGCCTTGGGACGGGGCGAGATGAATCTGTACGGCTGGATGTACAAGATCGAAACGGGAGAAGTATTTCAATACGACGGAGCGGAAAGGCAATTCCTGCCGCTGGCTACCCCAGCGATCACAAACGCCTGAACCGGGCCGGCGAATTTTTTTGCGTCGTCGGCCAATTCGGAGGCGGGGAGCACGTCGCGCTGGTCGGCGGTGCTGGTTTACACCGACATCAAACTAGTCAAGGTGAAGGCCATCATGAAACTAGTGCGTTACGGAAGTTAGAAAAATAATCATGAATGCCATACTCCAAAGGCTACGCAAGTTTAACACCTTTTGGGACAGTCGGTTTGAGGATGTCGATCGCAAGACGTTAGCGGTCACGCTCTATCGCGATTGTAGCGCGGGCTTGATTGTTGCTCTGACTGCGATTCCGATGGCCATGGGGTTTGCAATTGCCATGGGGTTGCGCCCAGAGCAAGGGATCATCGCGGGCGCGCTGGCATGTGTGGTCGGGCGCACCTGGGGTGGTTCGAAATACCAGGTTTACGGCCCCACGGCAGCCTTCATTCCGGTCATTGGCGCCTTGATTCTTAAATATGGCGAGGCGAATGGCGGCAGCTTTGAGATAGCTCATGGATTCCTGGTTTTTTGCAGTATTATCGCCGGGATCATACTGATGATCCTAGGGCTATTGGGGCTGGGCAAGTATGCACGCTTAGTACCGAACTCCATTATTGTCGGATTTACGATTGGCATCGGCGTTGCGATCGCGTTGTCGAATGTCGGTGAGGTGTTGGGGATTCGCCATAGTATTCGTGGCGAATTTATCGAGAAAATGACTTTGATTTTCGAGCACATTGGCGAGTTCAATATTTATGCATTTGTTTTGGCGATGGTGACTTTCGTCATGACTCGCTATCTTCTGAAGATCTCAGTATTCATTCCCGCGCCGCTGTTAGCACTGGGCTTTTGCACGCTGCTCGTGGCAACTGCGTGGTCCGACAGAGGGATTGCGGTTGTCTATGACAAATATGGAGCGATCCCCTCAAACTTCTTTGTCTTCACTCCGCCACAACTGCCAGTATTTACTTGGGGGGTCTTAATCGACATTCTGTATTTCGTTACGGCAATTGTTTTTGTCTCGGGAGTCGAGAGTTTATTATGTTCTTCGATGGCAGATCGACTGGCCGACAATCGCAAGACTCCATTTAATCCAGACAAGGAATTCTGGGGACAGGGACTGGTACAAGTCATTACGCCGTTGGTCAACGGGTTTCCCTGCACGGGTGCTTTGGCGCGTACGGCAACCAGCATCAAAGCGGGCGCGGTAACCCCCTTTGCTGGCTACTTTAAGGCTGTGCTCAAGATTTTGATGGCGATATTTCTGGCTTCCTATCTGGAAATGGTGCCGATGGCGTGCATTGGAGGCATCTTATTGTGGGTGGCTACCAACATGATAAAACCATCAGAGATCCGCGAAGTCTGGGGACACGGCAAGTTTCATGCGGGTCTGATGATCTACACCGCAGTCATGGTACCACTGACCGATTTTTTGGTCGGCGTTTTGTCTGCTCTGATTATTTACGCATTGCTCTATCGTTTCTTCGACAAGCCCAAGATTACACCGAATTCCCTTTCGCCGACTCTGGCAGCGTCCGCAAACGCTGCCGAGCATTCTGCCAAGGCGAGCGAGACGCCCTCCGCAGAAAACGCTGCTGCCCAAATCTAGAAAGGGAACTCGCCGAACCTGCTGGTGATTGACGTTCTGACGGTTTCAATTCCAACAAGTGACCTAGTTCGAGAGAATGTCAATGAAGACGATTGAAAACCTGTGTATCGCGTTGTCGCTAAGAAGCAGCGACAGTCATTTATTGGGTTATGGTGAGATGCTGATCGAAAAGGGGATTGCCAAGCGTGTGTGCTTTGTGCATGTCATCCCGCGAACGAAGCCGGGCGATTCAGAGGAGCAGATCAAGTCCCTGACAATGCAAATCGAACAGTCGGTCAGTCAGGCCTTTAATCCTGAGAATGGTCCGATCGATGTTTGCTACAAGGTACTGGTGGGGCCGCGCGAAGATCGGATGTTGGAGTATTTGGAGGAACAGCACATCGGGTTGGTGCTGCTCGGGCATAATGCCAAGGAGTCCAGCGGCAAACGTTCGTTCGCACGGCGAATGGCAATGGCTTCGTCGGCGTCAGTTTGGATGGTGCCCGTGGATTCAGCTCTGTCGATTACTAAGGTTCTGGCTCCAGTCGACCTTTCCAATCACTCGGCAGACAGCCTGTCGATAGCGACCGGCATCGCATTGCAAGCAGGCTTAACGGAATGCACCTCATTGCACGTTTACTACGACCAAGCCGTGCATCGCTTTGATGACCACGACGTGGTGGAGCGAGGTAACGAAATGTCGGCACTTCAGAAGTTCATTTCATCAATTCAAAACTACGGCGTCAACGTTGAACCACAAGTTGAAGAGGGAAGCAATGTCGCGAGGACGATTCTGCGGATCGCTGACGAACAGCATTTCGACCTGGTCGTATTGAGCACTCGGGGGCGAAGTAGAGCCGCCTCGATACTGCTCGGCAGCGAAGCGTCGCAAGTGATCATGGAAGCGCGTGTACCCGTGTTGGCAATTAAACATCAAGGAGCGCAGCTCAATTTTCTTAAAGCACTCGCGAGTTCCGAGATTTGGCGCAGTCCAAGCCATGTGACCAACTGACGCAGTTGAAACCGGTGTGCGCGTGTTTACCGCGCAATGCAGGCAAGCATTATTAGCACCAATTTAAGTGCTGTGAGCCTGGCAAAAAGCGACAGCATGATAATTGGGGTTTCCCGTCCGTCGAAAAGAAAGTTGGTTGCGTGACTCGGTCGTGAGCCGGTCACGATGCCTAGTGTCGGCTGCGGGTCGGGATGCTAAACTGGCCCCATGGCTGAAAAATCGCAAGTCACTCCCCTGGTCGGCATCATCATGGGGAGCAAATCCGACTGGGAAACCATGCAGGCGGCTGCGGACATGCTGCAGCAATTCGGCGTGCCGCACGAGTGCCGCATCGTCTCTGCCCATCGCACGCCGGACCTGATGTGCCAGTATGCCAAGGAAGCGGAAAGCCGGGGCTTGGCCGTCATCATCGCCGGTGCGGGCGGAGCTGCTCACTTGCCGGGAATGGTCGCTTCGCAGACGGTGCTGCCGGTCCTGGGTGTGCCCGTGCAAAGCAAGGCCCTGAATGGGCTCGACTCGCTCCTTTCCATCGTTCAAATGCCCGGCGGCATCCCTGTCGGCACCCTCGCTATCGGCCAGGCCGGCGCCAAAAACGCCGCCCTCCTCGCCATTCGCATCCTCGCGACTACTCGTCCCGACTTCAAACAAAAACTTCACGCATTCCACGAGAAGCAGTCCCAGCAAGTCTTGGAAGATGAGTTGCCGTTATCGAACACTGTGGCGATGGCCGCGAAGAACGCCAAGAGGCACAAAAAAAGGCCAGGAAATCACTAACGCCGAAATGCGGCCTCTTCCATTCGTCATTCGCCATTCGGAATTCGTCATTTCCATGCCCCAGCTCATCCCTCCCGGTTCCACTCTCGGCGTTCTCGGCAGCGGGCAGCTTGGCCGGATGTTTACGATCGCGGCCCGGCGTCTGGGATACCGGGTGCATGTCCTCTCGCCCGATGACGACACGCCGACCGGCCAGGTGGCGGACCTCGAAATCCGCGCCTCGTATGACGACCTGGATGCCATTGCCGCCTTCGCTCGTGGCGTCTCCGTCGTCACCTTCGAATTCGAAAACGTCCCCGCAGCGACCACGGCAGCGGCGGAGAAGTTTGCCCCGGTCCGCCCCGGCGGCAATGTGCTGCATGTCAGCCAGAACCGCCTGCGGGAAAAGACCTTTTTGAAAAACGCTGGCATCCCGGTCACGCCTTTCCTTCCTGTCCGCTCGCAGGAGGACTTGCTTGCCGGTCTGGCTCAGTTTGGTCTCCCCGCGGTTTTGAAAACAGCCGACTGGGGATACGACGGAAAAGGGCAGGTCCGCATCGAGTCGCTCGAAGAGGTGGCGAGCGTCTGGCCGCAATTCGCCGGCAAGGAAGCCATCCTGGAAAAGTTCATCGGCTTTGTTTCGGAGGTTTCGGTCGTCGGCGTCCGCGGTCTCGACGGCTCGTTCGTTTCTTACGGTCCCATCCGGAATTCGCACGCCAATCACATTCTGGATGTCTCGGTCATGCCCGCCGGCGTGAGCCAAAAAGTGGAAGAACGGGCCATTGAAATCACCCGCGAAATCTTCGGCCGATTGGAAGTCGTGGGAGTCCTGTGCGTGGAATTCTTCCTGGATCACAACGGTGATCTTCTCGTCAACGAACTTGCCCCGCGCCCGCACAACAGCGGCCATCTCACCATTGATGCTTGCACCTCTTGCCAGTTCGAACAGCAGGTCCGCTCCGTCTGCGGCCTCCCCCTTGGCTCTCCCCGGCAGCATCGCCCGGCCGCCATGGCCAACCTGCTTGGAGACCTTTGGAATGGCGGCTCCCCTCACTGGCAGCGGGCGTTGTCGCTTGCCGACATCAAGCTCCATCTCTACGGCAAAGCCGAGCCTCGTCCTGGCCGCAAAATGGGGCACCTCACCGCCCTCGCGGATACGCCGCATGATGCCGCCGAAAGGATCATCATCGCAAGAACGGCGCTCCGTCCCTCCTAAAAATCGCCAAGGACTGTTCTGCCAGACGTTTCGCCGGATCTGATACTGCTTGGCCACTTGAATTCCGTGGCCAGTTCGACGCAGCTATTTGCCTGGCCTGGGCTTCTTTTCCGCAAGGGTAAAAACCATCAGCAGTGCGTCGGCGACTTCGCCGGGGTCTTTGGCGGTGGTATGGAAGTTGACTCCTTCCGTGGCCGATGCGGAACTGATGACCAATGTATTTGTTTTGCTGTAAGCCACATGGACCTTTCTTCCACCCACGATCTGCTCCTTCAACCACAGTCGATCTTTCTCGGGCAGTTGCTGGGCCTGATTGACAAAATGGCCTCCTAATCGGAGAGCGCCGGGCGCGGGAATCCCGCCCATTTCGTACTGGATTTGCCGGCCGTCCTTCGCCGCGAGTCTGCCCACGATGCTATCAATCCCCTGCAGCGGCTCGTGAGTGAAACCCGGCAGCAGCCGGATCTCAAAACCATTGGGCAGGGGAGTTTGGCCGACAGCGGTGGTAGCTGTTGCTCCCAGCATCCACAACGCAATCGCAGTCTCGACGCCGTAAATCAGAAATCTCCGTTTGTTCATAGCATGCTCCCAAAGGTGTGCGATCGTTTTTGCAATTTCCCAGATTGCGTTTGTCCACAAGCGTGTTTCATCGTACTTGTAATCGTCTCCCTTCTCAACGAACAACGCATTCGAAACCTTCGGGATGGGTCCAGTCCAGGTTGCGGTACCTGTGGGGCGAATGAAGTGGTGTCATTCGGAAATCTAGCGATATCAGACACACGTTCAAGAGTGAGTCACCGTCGACATTTTCGGGGAGTGACTCACCCGTTTCGTGTCGCTTTCCTATGCAACTACCTGGTCGGCTCGGCCGGCGGGCCTTTTAAGGTAGTGAGCCAATCGCTCGCCGAGAAGCGGAGCTTGGAGTCCTGTTTGGCGAGGGACTTGTTAAGACGCTCCACAAGCTGCGGGCGGCTGTCGGCGATTTTGTCTTCGAGGACTTCCCGGACGCTGCTGGAGAGAGATTTAACGACCGGACCACCGAAGTGACTGATGCGTTGAATTCTGAAGTTCAGAATGTCGAGGTCCGCCTGGGTGATGCGAGGTTCCAGCGAAAAGTCGGGGGGGAATTTGGAGACATCCAGTTTCGGGGTCACGGCGAGTTCCGCTCGCAATTGCAGCCGGGCGTCCGCCACGGCACCAATGCTAAGAAGCTGCACGCCGTTTTCCCACTGGATGTGACGGCCGTGAATGCGGGCGGCAGCGACGACGGTGACATCGCAAACCGCCTGCCCCTCTCGGTGCCGCAGGTTGGCGACGCGGAGTTCAAAGCTGTTTTCGGGGTCGAGAAGTTCGATCGAGTATTTCTGCCAGGCACCATCGTTCGCCTGCTTGAAGCGGCGGCGAGTTTCCAGGCGAAGCCCATCCCGCTCCAGCTTCCAACCGTCGAAGACGCGGGTGGTCTTTCCCCAGTTTTTGGTTTTCTCGTACTTGTCCGGAAGTTGCTCGCGGGCGAGGCGGGTGATGAGCTGCTGGAATTCGGGGGAAGGAGTAAATGTTTCGGTGATGGGCGAGGCGGCTGGCGATGAAGTGCCAGGATTGGGCGCGGGGATTTCGGTAGCCCATGAACATGGACATTCCAAGGCAAAGGCCAAGACAGACAGTGCTAGCAGGAACCGAACGCAAGGAGCCATAACATGTCTGCCGTGAAAGATTGCCGGAGCCACAAGGTTTATCGACCTGGTCGACTTCCGTTACGCAGCCGATCTTCGCTCGGTTTAGCCAGCATGCCGTGCTGTCACGGGTTATTGCTTCTGAGCCAGCCCGATTCGGGCGGGAAGGTACGTCCGCACATCCCACAGCGGCGGCTCCGGAAGCAGGCCATAGTCAAACCGCTCGTCGGCCTCCACCACCAACAAGCTATCCACAGGAGCAGCCGACCAGAGGGAGCCGATGAGCTCCAGCATCTCGGGCAATCGCGAGACATAGAACTCATAGGGTGGGGAGCAGAAGACGAGCCAGCGGGTGGATGCTTTCAGATCGGTAATCTCGGATTTCGGATTTCGGATTTGAGATTGGAGAGTTGCCACGGACGAAACCGCGGAGGTTTGCTTTCTCCCCCACAAAAAGGCATCGCCAAAAATGACCGCGCATTTCTCCTCGATCCCCAGTGCCTGGGCGTTCTGCTTAATGAGTTGGCTGGTGGGATAGTGACGCTCGATCAGGATGGCAGAGGTCGCACCGCGGCTGACGGCTTCGAGTCCAAGGGCACCAGTTCCCGCGAAGAGGTCGAGGGCCTGGGTGCCGGCAATGGCAGGACCGACGAGGTTGAAGACCGATTCCCGCACTCGGTCTTTCATCGGTCGGGTTCGCAAATCTCCGCTATATTCCAGGTGGCGACCGCCAAGCGTCCCCCCAATGATTCGGACGCCGGCGATTTCCCCATCGTCGTCCTGCGACTGCCGCTGGGACGATTTGACGGCACGATTTTTGGCGGGTCGTTTCACAACAAGGGCTCGGTTGGTGAGAGGCTTTCCGGCGGCACGAACCCCGGGGAAGATGCTTACGTACAAACACTTTACGTCCCCCACCTTAATCCGTACCGGGGACTATGTTAATCTGGTTTTACCACGAAGAGTTCATTGTCGGCATGGGAGCGTTCTTTATGATGCGTCGTAATTCACTGGCCGCCTGCGGGTTGGCTGCAATGTCTTGTTGCTGGGTGCTGGCTTGGGGTCAAGATGCAAAAGAACCCGCCAAAGCCCCTGCGGAAAACCCTCCCGCTAAGGCCGCACCGAAAGAAGATGCCGCCGAAAATCCGGCATCGGTTCTCGGTGCTCGCGAATCCTTTGACAAAATGATGGAGGAATGGAAAGGCATCCTCAAGAAGATGCGCGAGCTGCGCACCAATTATCAGACCGCCAATGAGGAAGAGCAGAAGAAGTTAACCGAGGAGTTCAAGGCCGAGGTGGAAAAGGGAAGGCAATTGCTTCCAAAACTTCGCGACACGGCTCTCGCGGCGTATATCGAGACAGGGAGTGCGGACCCGCAGTTGGAGCGATTCCTCGTAAAGATCGTCTCCGACGCCGTGGACCAAGACGATTTCGAAACGGGGATGGCCCTGTCGAAAAAAATGCTTGATAGCGGCAGTACCGACAAGCTATTGCCGGGAGCCGCGGCGATTTGCGCCTACTGCACCAATAATTATGACGCCGCCGACGGGTATTTCAAAACGGCTAGTGAAGGGGGATTATTGGCCAACCCGGACTCGGAATTGGCCAGGTTTGGAATGACGCTCATGCCGCAAGTTGCCAAGGAGAAAGAGCTCTGGGAAAAAGAGCTTGCTATTCGCAAGGCGGAAGAAGCCAAAGACGACCTCCCCCGTGTGAAAATGACGACTAACAAAGGCGTGATGGTGATTGAATTGTTTGAAAACGAAGCCCCCGACGCCGTGGGCAACTTCATCAGCCTTGTCGAGAAGAAATTCTACGACGGATTGACGTTTCATCGCGTGCTCTCCCATTTCATGGCGCAGGGAGGGGATCCCAAGGGTGACGGCACCGGCGGACCCGGCTACCAGATTTACTGCGAATGCCAAAAGCCGGAGTACCGTCGCCATTTTCGCGGCAGTTTAAGCATGGCGCATGCCGGGCGCGACACCGGAGGCTCGCAGTTTTTTCTCACCTTCCGCCCCACGCCGGAATTGGATGGACGGCATACTTGTTTTGGAAGGGTCATTGAAGGAATGGACGTGCTGGCGAAAATTCAACGGATAGATCCGGAGATGAAAGATCCTGGCATCGTGCCGGACAAAATTGTTACCGCGGAAGTCATTCGCAAACGGGATCATGCTTACGCACCTAAAAAGGTGGAGCAGTAATCGAAGCTGCGTTCGGTTTCGGGGAATGGTTGGTACTCGTTACTTTGCAATTTGCGCTGGGAGTGATTCCATGAAGGTCGAAGCTTGCTGTCTGATACTCGTCCTGGCGACGGCCTTTCCTTGCAGCACTTGGGCACAAGAGAAAGATGCCAAGCAGGACGAAGCCAAGCCGGCAGCCAAGGGGGAGGAAAAGACCAAGCCCAGCACGGTGGAAGCCAAGGAAGAAAAGCCCGCGGAGAAGGCCGATAAGCCGGCTGAAAAACCGGCGACGGCGGCTGACTTTCCTGCTCTGTTCAAGAAGTGGAACGAGGTCGACAAGCAGCTCAATGAGCTGCGTACGCAGTATGAACTCGCTCCTTCTTCCGAGGAGCGATCGGTCCTGCGGGAGCGCTACCAGAAGCTGGTAACGGAGAGTGAGAAGATTGTGCCGCAGCTTCGCACCGCTGCCGAAGCAGCCTTCGACGAAGCTCCAGGAAAGTCGGCTGACGTGACGAAGATCATGCTGGGAATGATGGCTTACGACTATCGGCGAGAAGACTTCGGTTCCGTGCTCAAGCTGGCAAAGAAGCTGCTAGATGCAAAGGTGGAAGAGCCGGTGATTTATTCGATTGGCGGCGTGGCTGCTTATCTTTCCGACGACTATGACACGGCCGAAAAATGGCTCTCTCTGGCCGATAAGGCGGGCAAGCTCGACGAAGAAGGAAAAGAGTACTTGAAGGAACTTCCCAAGACCAAGGAGTTGTGGGTCAAGGAACAGGCCCTGCGGGCCGTGGAGAAGGAAAAAGACGACCTGCCGCGAGTCAAGTTCGAAACGAACAAGGGAACTATCGTTCTCGAACTGTTGGAAAACGAAGCCCCGCAAACGGTGGGCAATTTCATCAGTCTGGTCGAGAAGAAGTTCTACGATAACAAGACCTTTCACCGCGTCTTGCCCGGTTTTATGGCCCAAGGCGGAGATCCAGCCGGAGACGGTTCGGGAGGACCGGGCTACGAAATTCTCTGCGAGTGCTACCGCGACGACCATCGCCTGCACTTTCAAGGAACCTTGAGCATGGCGCATGCCGGCAAGGATACCGGAGGCTCCCAGTTCTTTATCACCTTTCGCCGCACGCCCCATTTGGACGGCAAACACACCGTCTTCGGCCGCGTCATCGAAGGGATGGATATCCTTCCCAAGTTGCAGCGACGTAATCCGGATCTTGCCGGTCTGGGCCAGCCCCTTCCCGTGCCCGACAAGATCATCACCGCTACGGTGCTGCGAAAGCGCGACCACGAATACGTCCCCACCAAGGCCGAGGTCAAGCCCGCGCCCAAGCCAGAGCCGGGCAAGGCTCCGCCCGGCGGCAAGAGCGGCAAAGCGGCAGGAAAATCGTGATGCTTCGGCGGCCTCAGACTCCCCGAGTTCATGCCGCATGCTGGTGGTCGCTGGGTTTCTTGTTGGCGGACTGTTGGGCCGAACCTCCGGCCGGTTCGATGGTGAGGGCGTACAGAGACAACTTTAGAAGCATCGATATCGATAGCAGACGGCCCGTGCTGGTGGAATTCAGGGCGGATAGCTGCAAGCCTTGCAAGCAACGGGAGCCTCACTTGGAAGCTTTCGCCAAGAATAACCAGGAACAGCTTGTCGTCAAAGTCAATGCCGATGAGAATGAACCTCGCGTCAAAGTTCTGGGAGTGCAACTTTGGCCCACACGGCTTGTTTTCCACGAAGGAAAAAGAAGTCGCCGCCGTGTCGGTGCTCCCAAGCCAGAGAAACTGGCTGAATTTGTATCCGTCTTTGTCACTGCCAAGTGAGCCGCATGGATGCGTGGACCCCAGCTTCTGCCACTCTGCTTTTCGCGGGTTTAGGCGATAACCTGCCTCCCGCGGTGATCCTCGCCCTGGGTGCATTTCTGCTTTACTTGTGGCTGTTCGCCGTCGGCGGTGCCTGGGGAAGCTTCCTCAATGTCGTCGTCTACCGGCTGCCGCTGGGGAAGAATATCGTCTATCCCGGTTCAAGTTGCCCGCGGTGTGGCCACTCAATTCGCCTCTGGCATAATCTCCCCATTTTGGGCTGGCTGCTGCTGGGTGGCAAATGCCGGGATTGCAAGCTCCCCATTTCGGCCCGCTATCCGCTGGTGGAGTTCGTGATGGCCACCATTTTCATCGGTGTGGCGCTGGTGCTGGTGGAGTTCCTCAAGGGTTCGCAGACCGTGCTGTGGGCAAGCCATG
>CAYUJE010000063.1:14184-23622 GCA_964444865.1 uncultured Pirellulaceae bacterium
TGGCCGTCTCCGCCGGCTGGAGAATCACGAGCCGCCAGCGGCCCACCTTTCGCCCCATGCTCGCACTCGTCACGGTCGGTCTGGTTTTCGGCTGGCAGGTGACGCTGGTGATCACGCTGCTTACGTCGATGGTGGCGGTGTCGGCTCTCGGCCTTGTGCGAGCAATGGGTATGAAGGAATCGTTTCCTTGGCCCGCCTGGCTGCTCGTGCTGGCGGTACTGGTTCCATGCCTCGCGGTGGGGGGCATTCTTCCCTTGGCGACACTAGCCAGACTTCAGCCGGCAATGGCGGCCATGATCCTCGTTAATAGCACGGTCGCCATCCTGGCCCTCAGTGCCACCTTCGCCCAGCTTCTTCCCTCGGATTACCATGACCGCAAGGCCCGCATCTTTCCCCTGGAGGTCTCGCGAGAGACAGTTCCCATGAATGGCGATGAACGTCAGCAGAAAATCAAAGCGATCGAGGCATCGAAAAGCTATCTGCTCGCCGAGTTCGACGACGCGTTCCTGCAGCGACCGGAGCTCCGCCCCGTCCGCCTGCAGTTGGAACTGCTCAAGCCGGAGTTGTCGCTTAATGAGTACAACATCAACTCCACGATTGTCGTCTTTGGCGGCACACAGATTGTGGAGCGGCACCTGGCGGAAGAACGATTAGCCGCGGCCCGCGCCGCGCTCCAAGAATCCCCGGAAGACACGTTACTGGCTCGTGCAGTCTCCCGCGCGGAGCGAGTTTTGCACAAAGCCCACTATTATGACGCCGCTCGCGAGTTTGCTCGCATCTGCTCCTCATCCTGCCAGCTGGATGGTCGCTGCGACTACGTCGTCATCACCGGAGGTGGCCCCGGAATTATGGAGGCTGCCAATCGCGGGGCGGACGAAATTGGCTGCAAGAGCATCGGTCTGAACATCACGCTCCCGCAGGAGCAGAAGCCCAATCCCTATATCACGCCGGAACTCTGCTTTCAGTTCCACTACTTCGCCATCCGCAAAATGCACTTCCTGCTGAGGGCCAAGGCCCTGGTAGCCTTCCCCGGTGGTTTCGGAACGATCGATGAACTTTTCGAAGTGCTCACGCTCCGGCAAACGAAACGGATGCAGGACGTGCCGGTCATCCTCTACGGCCGCGAGTATTGGGAAAAGCTCATCAACTTTCAATTCATGGCCGACGAAGGCGTCATCGCGGACGAACACCTTGAGCTCATCGAGTATGCCGAAAGCCCGCAAGAAGCCTGGGACATCATTTCCCGTCATCACAAACATGACGGCGAGCGGCATGTGGACTGAGCGAAGGAAATGGGAAATCTCGAATCCAAAATCTCAAACAAATGGGAAAACCGAAATGAGGAATTCAGAAAGTTTCTTATTTCCAAATTCCGCATTCTTACTTGTTTGAGATTTGAGATTTCCTATTTTACGAGCAACTCCATCTCCCGGTTGCTAGTAATTCTTCGCCCCACTTGCAGCGATCTCCGCATGGCCATTTGTGTCACGGGTTCCACCTCGGCAAAGAACTCAATCCGTCCCGCGACTTTGGCGGCGACGCAGCGGCCGGCTTGCAGAATGAGCGAGTTCTTGTGCATGGCGGGGATGCGAGGACCGTCGGTAATGATGCCGGAGAGATTCACTGGGTCCGCGGCTGAGAGAATACTCCACTGGCCGTCGTCGATGCCGTCGCGAAGGGCTCGAAGTTGCGAGACGGCTGCTTCCTGTGCGAACTGCTCTCCCGCAACCCGAGCAATGAATCGGCCGCCGCGAACCTCTCCTCGAAGTTCCATCCGGCGGAAGACTCGGACCAGTTCGTACCACGGCGGAGCGGCATTCTCCCGCGTCAGGCAGTCGCGAAAGACAACGCCGTAGCGATTAAGCAACTGTTTGCACCACCGCTGAAGATACTCATCGTTCTCTGGCGGTAGTATCTCGCCCGGAAAACGCGACCAACGGCCGACCGGTGAGGTGCCACTGTGAAGGGCCTTCATCCGCGGCCACAGCCGACGGCTGACTGTTTTCTTGGCCCCTTTAGAAATGTACCGGACCGCGGCAAAGGTATCGGACGAAACCAAGCCCAATGCGGCCAGTTCCCGAAGAGCATCTTCCAACTCGGTCGGCAACAGACCGGTCAGCCCCTTTAGCTCCTGATAGAAGAGGGCCCCGCGAGCGGACAAAACAGCCAGCACATCCTGCGATTTCCCTCCAGCGAAAGCATCGACCTTGACTCGCTCCCGCGGCAATAGCCAGGGTAGATCATCCCGCATCAAAAGGGCGATAGGCATCGTTCGATTGAGAGCCGCCATGCCGGGGCCGTCCTTCTCGTCTCGGCTGGGTGGTCGGAGTCGGCCCCACATCGCTTCGCCCGACATGAACAGCATGTCCAGCCACTGCGGGTCGTACTCAGCCACACGGGCGGAGAGGACCTTCTCTTCCCACACGCCAGCGGAAAGCTCAAACCCTTGCAGCCTGAGTAGCGCCTCGCGCAGACCCGTTTCCCCCTGCTTCTGCGCCGCGGGATGCAAACCGTGCTGCCGCGTGAGATAGTCGAGATAGACCTCCGGCGCGACGGGCTGGATCTTCTGCCGCAGGCCGTCGAGTGTCAGCCGATGGATGCGGGCGAGCAAGCGCCGTTCGCACCACTGAGTTGCTCGCTCGTCGTGGGATGGGGCTCCCGTCCCGTCCGAAAACTTCCCTCGCATCACCACGCCGGAACCTTCCAGCGATTCGAGCGACGCTTCTACCTGGCTTTCTCCCAAGAGCAACCGCTGGGCAATGTCCCTGGCAGTCGTGGGGCCGGAAGTGAGAATCCTCCCTCGCACCAGTTCCAGCCGTCCCGCTGCCGGCTCCCATTCCTTTTGCAATGACGGCGGCAATTGCGGCACTGGCTTGGCGCTGATGCCGGGATAGACTGCTTGCACCAGCGGCCAGCGCTCGGCGGCAATCCAACCCCGTTTGTAGGATGGGACTCCAGTCCCGTCCGAGACAAGGCAATTCAGGGGACGGACGGGACTGGAGTCCCATCCTACGGGGAGTGTTACCTCCGCTGCTCGCCCCGCCTTCACGAGTTGCTGAAACTCATGGTTCCAAGCCGTGGATTCATCCGCGAAGACAATTCCCAAGCTCAGCAGTGCATCGTGCAGTTCATCGGCGTCCCGGATGAGAGGCCAGGCATCCTGGCTGACTTGTGCGATGGCCTCAGGGTCGAGCTTGGCCAGATCGCGGAAGTCTTCCACACTGAGCGACCGCCGCGTGGTGACCGCCCGCGTCCGCCGCTCTTCGAGCGGAGCATCATCCAAAAATGAATAGGGATTGGCGTTGAGAATCTGGTGCGAAAACGGTGACGGCTCCCGCGTGTCGATGGGGAAGAACTTGACCTTGCCATCCTTAACGTCTTGCAACATTGCCAGCCAACGTGGCAGGTCCATCGCTTCCGTCAGGCAATCATGCATTGTCTGCCGAACGATGGGATGATCTGGAACTTGAATATCGCCGTGGTGGTTTTCCAGGCAGCCGACCGTTTCGGGGAAAGTCTGAGCCAGCAGGTCTTCGCTGCGGAATTTTTGCAGGAACGGCGGGACCTTCTTCCCGCCATTCATCCGCAGCACGGCCAGTGCCCGCGTAATGTTCCATCGCCAACGGACTCCGAACATCGGCACCGCCAACAGAGCCTGCTCCAGCAGATACTGCCCGTTATGCGGCCCAATCATCGGAAACAGGCTCTCGATGGCAAAACTGTGCTGCGGGCCGATGGAAAGGAGCACCCCATTCTCATCCGCTGCTGCTTGAAGTTCGAAATCGAAGCTGCGGCAGAATCGCTTGCGGAGGGCGAGTCCCCAAGCCTTGTTAATCCGCGAGCCAAGGGGCGAATGGATGACAAGCTGCATACCGCCGGATTCGTCGAAGAACCGCTCGAAAACGATTTCTTCCCGCGTCGGCACGCGCCCGATGGCGGCTTTCTGGGCGGCGATGTAACGCGCCGCCTGCTCCGCGGCCCAGGGGCAAGCCCCGCAATCAGTCTGCAGCCAGGTAATCGGCTCGTGGGGTAGGCTTCCAGCCTGCCCAGCAACTTCCAGATTTTCTTTTTGGGCAGACTGCTTTTGGGCAGGCTGGAAGCCTACCCCACTTTCTAGTCCTGCCGCGATGTCTCCCCGCAGTCGCGAAAGTTCACTCGATAGTTCCACGGTCCGCCCCGGAGCTTCCCCGAGCCAAAACGGAATCGTCGGCGGTGCGCCGCCAGCATCAATGACAATCACCTCGCCGCTGGTCACCTGGCGGATCATCCAGGAGGTGTTGCCCAACAGGAAGACGTCTCCCCGCATGCTCTCGATGGCAAAATCCTCGTCCAGCGTGCCAACGACCGTTCGCTCTCCTTCCGTAACGACGTTGTATTGGGCCTGCTCGGGGATTGCTCCTCCCGACATGATCGCCGCCATCCGCGCGTGGCGTTTCGCCTTCAGCTTGCCGTTAATCTGGTCGCGATGCAGATAGACCCCCGCTTTGTTGCCGGCCTTCACCCCTTCGGTGAGCATCTTGATGATGTCGTCGTAATCCTGCCGCGATAGATTGCGATAGGGATAGGCTCGGCGACAGAGGTCGTAGAGTTCGGTCTCCCCCCACTCTTCGCAAGAGACGGAAGCGACAATTTGCTGGGCCAGGATATCGAGAGGCGACTGGGGAATTTCAATTCGGTCCAGAATTCCCTCCCGAACGGCTCGAATCATCGCCAGACCTTCGATGAGCTCATCACGCGTGAGTGGGAAGAGCCTCCCTTTGGGGAGTGCCCCGAGCGAGTGTCCACTCCGGCCCACCCGTTGCAGGAAGTTGGCAATGGAACGGTTGGAGCCAATCTGGCAAACGAGGTCGATGTAACCGATATCGATGCCCATTTCTAGCGATGCCGTCGCCACAATCGCTTTGAGTTTGCCATCCTTTAGTTTCTGCTCGGCATCCAGGCGGATGTGGCGAGCCAGACTGCCGTGGTGGGCGGCGACTGCTTCTTCACCGAGGACTTCCCGCAGACGCAGGGCGATCCGCTCCGCCAGTCGGCGAGTGTTCACAAACACCAGCGTACTCCGATGTGACTGAATCAACTCCACCAGCCGCTCGTAAACTTCCCCCCACTGTTCATTGGAGCAAACCGCCGACAGTTCACTCGGCGGCACTTCCACGGCCAAATCAAGCTGGCGAAAATGACCCGTGTTGATGATCTGACATTCCGGTCCCCTCTCCCCCTCTTTTTCCCCTCCGTGCCTCTGTGTCTCTGTGGTAACTTTTCCTCTTCCTACCAGAAACGCCGCAATCTCCTCCATCGGCTTCTGCGTCGCCGAAAGGCCGATGCGTGTCGGAGGCGATTCGCAGAGTGCGGCAAGGCGCTCCAGCGACAGCGTGAGATGGCTCCCTCGTTTGTCGCGAGCCAAAGCATGAATTTCATCGACGATAACCGTCTTCACCGTCCGCAACTTCTCGCGGCTCTTGGGAGAAGTCAGCAAGAGATACAGCGACTCCGGCGTCGTGACCAGAATATGCGGCGGTGTCTTGAGCATCTTCTGCCGCTCGGCAGCGGGTGTATCACCGGTGCGAACGGCAGTGCGAACTGGACAGGGAGGGAAACCACTTTTGGCAGCAAGTTCGGCGATCTCTTGCAAGGGATTTTGCAGATTCCGCTGAATGTCGTTGCTCAGAGCCTTGAGCGGCGAAATGTAAACCACCTCCGTCTCGCTCGTCAGCGTCCCCTCCAGCCACTTCCGTACGAGCCGATCAATGCAGACCAAAAACGCCGCCAGCGTCTTACCGGATCCCGTCGGAGCCGCAATCAGCGTATGGGTGCCCTCCGCAATCCGCGGCCAGCCAAGTGTCTGAGCCTCCGTCGGCGCGGAGAATCGCTGGGTGAACCACTGCCAGACCAGGGGGTGAAATAGCTTCTCGGTCATCTCCATATTCTAACAGGGGGTGACAATTCGTACAGAGACTTAGCTATTTCCGTCAGTGGCGTATGATTTGGGTGGCACGTCCACGGCTTTGCGTGGGCGTGGAGCAACGTCGCTATCACGCCCACGCAAAGCCGTGGGCGTGTCACCCGAGGATAAATCATGAACGACGCCCAGCGCGAAGAGCAAATGAAACAAGCCGAGGAGATCCTCGGAGATAAGCTGCAGGAAACCGGCTTTGCCAAGGGGCTGTTTTTTGGACAGTTTCTGCACGACAAACTGCTGCCGTATCCAGATACGTCGCACAACGAGCCGGTGAATCAGCTTGTGGCGGACTTGCGACGGTTCTGTGCGGAGAAGGTGGATCCCGTCGCCATTGATCGCAAGGCGGAGATTCCTCAGGAGGTCATTAGCGGCCTGGGAAAGCTCGGTGTGCTCGGGGCTTGTCTTCCGATAGCCTGCGGCGGAATGGACCTCTCGCAGGCCGCGTATTGCCGCATTTTGGAAGTCCTCGGCGGCCACTGCGGCAGCACGGCTCTGTTTGTGAATGCCCATCACTCCATCGGCCCGCGGGCGCTCGTCCTGTTTGGCACCGAAGACCAAAAGAAGAAATGGCTGCCAAAGCTCGCGACCGGGGAATGGATCAGCGCCTTCGCCCTGACAGAGCCCGAAGCCGGCAGTGATGCGGCGAATGTGCAAACGACCGCGACCCCCTCGGCGGACGGCAGAGGATACGTCTTGAACGGAGAAAAACGCTGGATCACCAACGGCGGCATTGCTCAAGTGCTGACCGTGATGGCCCGCACGCCGACGAATAAGCCAGGTGAATCGAAAATCACCGCCTTCCTTGTCACCCCCGACATGCCCGGCTTTCAAGTTGTCGAAAAGCGGATGGATAAATGCGGCGTCCGTGGTACGGCGACCAGCCGACTGGCGTTTCAAGAAATGTTTGTGCCCAGGGAAAACGTCCTCGGTCCGCTGGGCAAAGGTCTCCGCGTCGCCCTTACCGTCCTCGACTTCGGCCGCACCACGTTTGGAGCCAGTTGCACCGGTTCCGCCAAATACTGCGTGGCCCGCGCGGTAGCTCACGCCAACACCCGCGTGCAGTTTGGCGAAACGCTCGGCAGCTTTGAACTGGTCAAAGAGAAGCTCGCCTACATGCAAGCCGGGGCCTTTGCGATGGAAGCCTGCACCTATCAAACGGCCGCTCTCATCGATTCCGGTGAAGGGGATTTCATGCTGGAAACGGCCATGCTCAAGGTCTTTTCCACCGAAGTCCTCTGGAAAATCATTAACGACACCTTCCAGATTCACGGCGGCACGGCTTACTTCACCGACCAGCCGTTTGAGCGAATGATGCGGGATGCCCGCATCAACATGATTGGCGAAGGAGCCAACGACGTGCTGCGGGCCTTCTCGGCGCTGGTTGGCATGCGCGATGTGGGACTGGAGCTGGAAGGAATTCTCAACGCCATCTCCAATCCGCTTGGCAATCTCACCAAACTGGGCCAATTTGCCGGCCGCAAGCTCGGGTCATTTTTGGTTTCGCCACCGGTGCCGGTGCGGAGCCCGGAACTGGAACCAGACGCCGCGGAACTTGGCAAGCTCATCAGCTCGCTCGGCAGCTACGTCGAACGGCTGCTAGCGAAGCATCAAAAGGAGATTGTGGATCGGCAATATCAACTTGGCCGTATCGCCGATGCCGCGACGGAGATTTATGTCAGCGCGTGCGTCCTTAATCGACTTGACCACTTGATCCGCCACGATCACAACCACGACGATGGCCGGGGACTGGCCGGGCAATTGGAAACAGGACGCTATTACTTGCGAACCGCGAGGCGGCGGATCAAGCGATCGTTCGCCGACCTGTGGGATAACGACGACGACCAGGGAACGTCGCTGGCGAAGCGGATGCTCAGAACGTAGCAACACGCGGCCTCGCGTGTTTGCTTCTAGTCGATGCACCCAGGAGCCAGCACGCGAGGCCGCGTGCGGCTACCTGAGCCGCATGTCGAACTTGCGAGTGGCGAACTCCGCAGCACCCGATTCGGGGCCGATGTAGAGCACATCGTCTTGCTTTTTGACGATCGGCGGCTTCATGGCGGTCAGAATTCCACGGACGTCATAAACCAACAGCCCAACACCGCAGCCGAGCCACGTCAGCCCTTCCATCCATTGGTGCCGCATTAGCAAGAGCGAAAACGGAGCGGCCAGCAGGCCAGCCCACACTGCTGAATAGGCCCAGCCCTGCCAGGTAATGGGGGTGAGCCCCCAACCGAACGTCTTGGGGCGAAACCAGTTAGGTTTACCGAACATGGGAACTTCTCCTTCACTGCCTGACTGGATGACGTACAAACAAGGCGACAAAACTAGGCACCCATAAGGAGTTAGTTCGCTTACCTCCGTCGTATCTTGGAACGGGGAGGAGGATTTCTGGGCATAATTTGGAATAAATAGGACGTTTTCAGTCGATGGGGAAAACCTTGCGGCCTATAGCGAAAGTTCTGGGCTTTCCTGGCGTGGCGGTTCGATGAGTTCTGACAGTCATTCCGACTATAGGGCGGGAGTTCAAGCCCGTCTGACAGCCTGGGAAGGTTGTCCTACAGCGGAAATCGCGTCTTCAGGGGGATTTCAGGGATGAAGAGCCAATTTGTCGCACTCGCCATTGTTTTCGCCGCACTGCCGGCACTCGCCTGGGGGCAGGCCCCGTGCGGCTGCGGCTCCAAAGGCCCGGTTCGGCATGCTTCCTATGGAGCATGGTCCGACTATCAGCCAGCCGGCTATCACGACGGCGGTTGCAATGGTTGTGGCTCTTGCGCCCCAGCCTGCTGCACCCCTTGCTGCCGGCCGCTACTTTGCATCATTCCCAACACGGTTCGCAAGATCGGACATGTGCTGGATTGCATTCTTCCCTGCGGGCCGCGCAGCTGTAATAGTTGCGGCGTAGGTTGCTCGGGTGGCTGCCCGTCGTGCGGAAGCCCGGCGATGGATCCGTTCATCGACGATCAGCCGATGCCCGCCAGGCCGACCATTCAGGAAACCCGTCGCCAGCCGACGCAGCGAACCCAGCGAGAATACGCCGCCGCTCCTTCGACCAGCAGCAAGGTGGCCAGCACTCGTCCGGCCACAAAATCAGTTCTCACACGTGCCCCGCAGATGGAGGACGAGGAAGTAAGCCAGGCCAAACTCACGGTTACTGCCATGAAGAAGCCCGCCTCCTCGGTGAAGCGGACCAGCGCCACTTCTCCCATCAGCGAATCGAACAGCAGCCAGTCCTCGCGTCGCTCGGCCACCGCGATTCCGCACAATCCACTGCGGTAAGTAGCCCGCTCACTCCGTGAGCGCCGGCTTGGTCGGCCAGCGGGCCAGCACACGGAGTGTGATGGCTACTACGAAGCCAAGGCCCGGTCCAAGTCGTCCCGCAAATCTTCAAACGCCTCCAGCCCCACGCTGAGGCGAATCAAGCCGTCCGTGATGCCGAAGGCAGCACGGGCGGCTGCGTCGTAACTGGCGTGGGACATCGA
>CAYUJE010000064.1:0-23506 GCA_964444865.1 uncultured Pirellulaceae bacterium
GTTTGCTCGAAATCGTCTGTTTGAACTTTTCTCTGGTTGACGTAAGTCTTGTCCCTGAAATGAGAAAGCCCTTCGACTTGTTGGCCGAAGGGCTTCTCCAGAAAAACAGTCGGGGTGACAGGATTCGAACCTGCGACCTCTTGGTCCCAAACCAAGCGCTCTAGCCAGGCTGAGCTACGCCCCGGGGTGGTGAATTCGTGAGCAAGTATACTCACAATGCATAGATTTGGACAGCCATCAAAGCTAGATGAGTGACGTGCAAGGTGAAAGGCGGCGAGGGGGCGCCGGCTCAATTCAAGGACGGGTGCGTGAAATCCAGTTCTCAACGAAGTGTTGGCGGCAGCAGCGTTAATGTGTTTTAGCCGCTTTTTCTTTGGCGGGACCTTCAGGTTTGCTTTTGGCCGGCGCGATTTCCGCCAAAAGGCTTCTCTGGTCCTGGTAAAGCAGGGCGATGCGTGCGCGGCCAGAGCGGTCTTCGAGCAGGACGCGGCCTGCCAATTCCTTGTGCCGTTCCTTGCTGACAAAGAGATAGCGAACCTTCTGGTTGTGAAGCATTTGCAGCCATAGTTCGTCACCATTGAAGATCTTTTGATAATCTTCAAAAGTCTCCAATTTGGCCAGATGGATGTGGCCATAGATCATCGGCTTGAGCCGGGCGTTGGTTTTCCAGACGAGATAGTCGGACCAATCCATGGGGGCGGCGAAGTTGCCCGCCAAGTTGCGGCGGAGGGCTTCGTCCGTAATGTAGACAGGAGTCTCGGTAACGGTGATGGGTACCTCTCCACGTGCATTGCCAGTGACCAGGCTATACGTGGGGGGAGCGAAGATGGCGGCCATAAAGACGACACCCATCCCCAACAGAGTCCGCATCGAGGTCGGCTCGTCGGCTTCGTCGGTCACGGCTGTGCTGGCTTGTTTGCGGTAGTGGCTCCAGGCGGCCGCGGCGTGAGGGACGACGACAACCGGCCAGGCAAGAGCCCACCAGGCGAGCATCCGAATGGCGGAAATGGTCGCCAGGCCGAAGAGGGCTAACATGGCGAGTTCCCCTAGATCCCACTTCTTCACACCATACTTCATCAGTCCGGCAATTATTAGACATGAGAGGATCATCAGGCCGCCGGTGAGGCTGTTCGGCGACATGGCCCGCCATTCGGAGATGAACGACAGCGTGGCATGCTCGCCAAAAAAGATGATCTTGGGGAAGATCGTCGGGCCATAGGGATTAAGGCAGGCTCCGAGAACTGTTACCAGGAGCGCCAACCAGGCACGTTGGAATCGTGCGTCCCGAATTGTCTTGGCAAAGTCTTGCCCGCACTCTTGCACGACAGTCCAGGTCGTTCCCGCCGCATAGCAGCCGAGCATCGCGAGGCCCATCAGAATGGTGCCGTGCAAGTTGGCCCAGAGGGCGGCAACGATGGGGAGCCAAATCAGCGGTTGCCATTTTTTGGGAAGATCAGCACAGGCCAAGAGAATGAGCGCCCCGCCAAGTTGCCCAAAGAGTTGCGGACGAATGGTGCCGAGAATGGGCAAGTCTAAAACAAAGAAGGCAGCCGCGGCGGTCCAGGCCCAGATGGGTGGAACACCTTTACGAATCACGGCGAGCATCAGCACGCCAGCGGTGAGTGTCATCAAGAGTGCATGACCAAAGACCAGCCCCTCGTTGCCGAAGTGAGTTTGCACTTCATACCCCAGTACCTGCGAGAGCCAGGCATAGTTGAGGACCGGCTTATCGGCAGGTGCGATGGCAAAGGGATCGGTCGCGGGAAGCGAACCGTTCTCCACCATCCAACGGCCGAAATCGAGATGCCCCCACAAATCGGTGTGGTTTAGCCGATTGAAACTCGTGAGCGTGAAAACCACGGCCAGTGCGATAACGGCATACAGGCCGGCGGAACTGGTGCAGGGGAAATAGGGACTCGTGAGATTGTCCCTGGTGATGCATTCGGGGAGAGATTCGGTGTGTGTCGCGCTGCGGGTGGGATAGGTAGTGCTCATGGTAATTGAAAAAAGCGGGGTGGGTTTGCCAGCGCTGCCACTCGCCTGCTTTCGCATCGGCTTCGCGTGCATTCCCACCCCGCGCCCCTTGTGGAGATAGGAGTTAGGAGTCAGGGGACAAGAGTTAGGGTGTTAGTCAGGAGTCTTTGTGACCCCTGATTCCTGACCCCTGACTCCTTGCCCTAGTTTCCACGCTTCCATCGGCTCAACGCTTCGCCAGAGGCAGAGCGCCCGGGCGGCGTGGGAGTAGGGACCGTAAGTTTCGAGGAGTTCCTTTTGATCGATTTCGAGAAGTGTGCGGGTGATCCACTGACCTGCGCGGACGATATTCTCTCGGGGGGGCTGAACCTGCTCCGGAGCGAGGGCTAGCCATTCCAACTGATGGCCAGTGACGAGGAGCCTGTCATGCAGAGCAGCGGTTTTGGCCTTCGGGTCGACAGTCGGATTGGTGGCGGTCTTCTTTTCGGACTTCGTGATTGCCGCGTCTGATGCCGTGGCGACTGGTGCGTCCTTTGTTTCCCCTGGCGGCACGCCTTTGGACCACTGCCTCGTCCAGTAACCTTCCGGAGACTGGGCGGCGACTAGCAACTCGGAGACCCGTTTCATGTAACCCAGCATTCGGCCACGGTCCTTTTTGGAAAGAATGCTTTTCTTGCCGGCAGTCTGAGCTGCTGCGTCCACGCGGTACAACAGAACCATGGCCTCCAGCCGATGGAGTCCGTCGCAGGGCCCAGCTTCGGGGGCTTTTTCCATCAGTTCCTTAATCAGAGCATCCACGTTGACCCGCTCGCCATATTTGTTCCGCCATTGCTTGAGCGGATAGAGATAGCGGACATAGCTGATGGTAGACCATTCGTACTCCAGGCGATCCAGATAGAACCGCCGCATCGAACTATCGAGCAGATCTGCGACCGTGGATTCGCTGCCGCGGAGATGCATGGGGGTATCCAGCGAAACGCCGGATTCCGCGAGAGTTGCCAAGAGGTCATCGGGGTGGTAGCTGGAGGTGGTTCGATACTTGCCGCCGTCATCGAAGATGCGGGGCTGAATGCCATCTTCTCCCAGGACAAACAGGGGAGGTGTTTCCTTGCCGGCCCACTGCTGGAAGATGGCGTCATCCAGAAAGTAACCGAGCATTTCCTGGCCGGTGGGAATCGTTGGGTCGCCAAAATCAGCGTCTTTACCCCACAATCTCAAGGCATGCACCATGTTGTTCGTATTGGCGGGGGCACCCGGCGGCTTCACTCGGTCGAGCACTTCAGCGAGTTGCTGATTGGTACAGAGTCGAGATTCGTCGTACAACGGCGGAATGACCGCAGGCTCCTGGTGGGGAGCCGCGATCTCCTCCAGCGGCGGCGGCGAAAGCGCGGCGCTGGTGAAGCGGTAAGCCACCAAAGCCACGAGGAGCAGCACAGGAGGGAGCGAGATGCGGGACAAAGTTTGAATCATATGTGGTTGCCTTTGTCGTCGGCACTCTCCGTGTGCCGGCATATCCGCTCACGCAGGGAGCGGACGACACTATTTACAGAAGTCCAAACTTCTTCATTTTGTTGTAAAGGGTGACTCGGCTGATGCCGAGTTCGGCCGCGGTTTCCTTGCGGCGGAAATTGTTTCGCTTGAGGCAGTCTTCGATGATGCGTTGTTCGAGGACATCGACACGGGCTTCCAAGGAACTTGCTGGCAATCGACTGGCCGCGGTGAGCGCCGAGGCGGCAGCGCCCCCATTATCAAGCGTGCTGGGGAGCGCGGGCTGCGGAGCATAGGCCGGTGCCGCCAGATGAGCAGGACCAGCGGGAAGTGCGCGGGTAGGCGGTGTAGCGGGGTTAGGCCGAAGACGCGCTCCCATACCGGCCGGCAGCGAAAGGCTGCCCAGGTCGTCGTGCAGTGGATGTGCGGCACCGAGTCCAGATTCGCTCATGGGAGCCGTGTTCCCCGCGGCAACCGCCGAACGAATGGAACTGGGCAAGTCATTGACCGTGAGAATTCCGCGATGGCAATACAAGACCGCTCGGCGGATGACGTTTTCCATTTCGCGAATGTTCCCAGGCCAGTGATAAACGCGAAGAGTCTCCAGAAAGGCGGGCTCGATGGAACGGAGAGGGATGTTGTGGGTGCGACTATGCTCCAGGGCGAATTTTCGGGCGAGATATTCGATGTCCCAGGGCCGCTGCCGAAGCGGGAGGAGCCGGAAGTTGAGAATGTTCAGGCGATAGTAGAGATCGGTGCGGAAACTGCCGCCACGAACGAGTTCTTCCAGGTTGTAATTGGAGGCGACAACCAACCGGGCTTTGGAGTATTGAGTCGTATTACTGCCGACCGGCTCATACTCGCCTGTTTCAATGACGCGGAGGAGCTTGGCTTGCTGTTCGGGAGGCAGGACATCGATTTCATCTAAAAGCAAAGTGCCACTGCCAGCGGCGGCAAATTTTCCTTCCCGATCCTTGTCGGCACCAGTGAACGCTCCCTTCACGTAGCCAAAGAGTTCGCTCTCAATTAAATCCGGAGGAAGCGCTCCGCAGGCAACTGTGCAGAAACGATCTTCACGGCGGTCAGAAAGTTCGTGGATGAGGCGTGCCAGAAAGGTCTTGCCGCTGCCGGTTTCACCGATGAGCAGCACGGTGACATTGTGCCGAGCAGCGACTTTGATTTCGTCCATCGTCTCGAACATCTCGGGCGTGAACGTGACCAGCGATTTGCTGCCGCCGTGCAGTTCCTTGTGGGGCATGCCACTCCAAAAGGCACCCAGTTCTCCCTCGAGGTCCTGTTTGTCCGAGAGGAGCCGGCGAAGGCGAGCAAAATCGAGCGGAAAGTCGAGGCAATCATCGACGGCTTTATGAGCCAGTTTTCGCAAACGGGGCGGGCAATCATTGTCGAGGAGGCCATAGAGAGGGGCGTTCTCGATCGCTTCATCCAGTTCCGCGATAAAACGGCCCGGCGAATAGCCATTCAGAGTGGTGCGGTCGAGATGAACGAGCACGGCATTGACCTCTCGACCGTTGAGCTTGTCATGCAGTCCGTCCAAGGTCTCACAGGAAATGAGCTGATGCTTCCCTTCCAGCTGACGGTCAATTTCCGAAAGCAAGCTGGGACTTTTGCTAAACAGGACAATGCTCTGGGTCATACGAGCACCAAACACAATCGAGGAAAGGGAACAAGGGAAAGGAATGCTGACATGCGGGAAGCGGGTGTAAAGAACCGGCCCTATGCTTTGCCCACCCTTCCCAAACTAATTGGGCGGTCTTCTTTACCAACTGCAAATTCGTCTTAGCACACGTAAATCCCGCTTCCCCCATTCCACGGGTAGCGAGTATGCGGGATTTAACACGCATAGCCCCGGGCTTAGCGTGCCAATTTGGTGAAACAAGACGCAGCGATCGTAAGCCAGGGGCTTTGGGAAAGGCTTGCCGGTTCGGGTCCCTTTGTGCTTCCTATCGAGGAAAGTAGAAACTCAGACGAGGGGTACCGATGAAAACTAGCGTGCATCGGGTCTGCGCAGCACGACCGGTAAATTTGAGAGGAAATAGCAATGAATGTTATTCTACTGACGGTCCTCGCCTTGAGTGGAACCGGGGGTGAATCCCAAGTCGCTTCGGGGGACGATGTTGGCATCTATGCCGATTGCCCCGAAGGGGTGAGCGGGCATTCTCGCAAATTGCATCACGCTACCTTGCACGGTGGGTGCATGGGTCCGATGCCGCAGACTTGCTATGAACCGCCTTATGGTTGCTATCAGGGAACGCGGTGGAATAATCGCTATCCGGCATTTCATGGGACGTACTATCGCAAGGCGTACAACTACCGAAATTATTTTGATTATCCCTGGCATGCCGAAATGCATGAGCCGACGTCACAGTGGTCCTTCCATGTGACCGGGGATACCGGCGAACCCGCTCCGCTGCCCCCGGCTGTCGCTCCCGAACAGGGGCTGGAAAAGCAGGTTCCGCCTGCTCCCAAGCCGACCCAGGCTTCGGCAGAGTTGCCCCTGGTGGAAGAAGTCCGCTCGGTGCTGGCAAAGCCCAAACAGGCGAATTCACCGGCGAATTCACTTCGCACGCTACGGCGGTAATCGGCCAGGGCGACACATGGGCGGAACATCGGGCTACAATGTTCCGCTATGCCCTATCTCATCGGCACGGACGAAGCGGGATATGGACCCAACCTGGGCCCGCTGGTCATTGGGGCCAGCGTTTGGGAAGTGCCACCGGAGACGCCAGCTGACTCTCTCTACAACCGGCTCGAAAGGGTCGTGACACCTGTCGTCCCTTCAACCGGTGATATCCGGCTTCCGATGGCGGATTCGAAGGTCCTTTATAAAGCCGGCGGTGGGCTCGAGGTGCTGGAGCAGAGCTTGCTGCCTGCCCTGGCTGTGGCGGGTTCCCCTGTTAGCAAATGGGGTGCACTTTGGACCGCGGTGGTCCATCGGGGCAACAAGTGCGAAGGCTTCGATACCTTGCCGTGGCATGTGAATTTCGATCTGGAGTTGCCGATCGATGCCAATCTAGAATCCGTCGCCGCGGGATTTCCCAAGCTTGCTGACGGCCTGGCAGCAGCTCAGGTACGACTGATAAACCTGTCAGCCGCGGCGTTGTTTCCGCGGCAGTTCAATGAGCTCGTTCGGAGAACGGACAGCAAGGGCGAGGCATTATCGCTTACGACGCTGCGCCTCGTAGAACGCATGCTGGACGAACTTCCCGATGTCGGCGCTGTTCAGGTTACTTGCGACAAACATGGCGGACGCGACCGCTACGCGGCTTTGCTGCAGCATGTATTTTCGGACTCGTTGGTAAGCATTCGTCGCGAAGGTCGAGCCGAAAGCAGTTACCGGTTCGTACACCAAGATCGCCAAATCGATTTCTTCTTTTTGGCCAAGGGGGAGCGCCTGTTGCCGACCGCGCTCGCCTCGATGCTGGCAAAGTATCTCCGGGAACTTGCCATGAAGCCGTTTAACGGATTCTGGCAGCGGCATGTCCCTGGATTGCGAGCGACTGCCGGTTATCCCGAGGATGCGCTCCGTTTTCGGGAAGAAATCGCCGAGATGCAAAAGCAACTCGGTATTGCCGATGAAATTTTGTGGCGCTGCCGGTAGCTACCCGATCTTGGTCTTCAGCTCTGTCAGCAGCTTGATTGCCTTGCCGATCTCTGCTTTCTGGCGTTCCGGCTCATGAGAGATTTCTCGCTCAATGGTGAGCGGACCAGTGTAGCCGATTTCCTGAAGAGTGCGGAGATAGTTCTCCATCCCAACATCCCCGTCACCCAGTGCCACCTCCTGGCCCCATTCCTGACCGGGATTCTTGGCCCATTTGCCGTCCTTGCAGTGGACACTGCGAACGAACTTGCCCACCTTTTTCAGGGCAGCAATCGGTTCCCCGGTTCCGTACAAAATCATATTGGCAGGGTCGAAGTTGATGAACAGGTTGTCGCGCTGAACATCGCCGATGAACTGCAGCAAACCGTCCGCCGACTCTTGTCCGGTTTCCAGATGCAGCGCCTGCCCATTCTTGGCGCAATGGTCGCAAACATCCCGTGCTACATCCAAAATCTGCTTGTAGAGAGGACTCGCCGTATCATGCGGAACAAAACCAATATGCAGGGCCACCACCTTGCAGCCGAGCAGCTTGGCAAAGTCGGCGATCTCTTTCATCTCTTTGGTCCGCGCCACCCTGGTTTCTGGAGGCACCAGTCCAACCGTTTTTAGAACCGTGGGAATATCGGCGTAGCTCTCTCCTTCAAATCCGCCGAATACAGCCGTCAGTTGAATGTTGTAACTGGCAATCCGCTTCAGGAAGGCGTCGGCGCTTGCCTGGGTGCGAGTCGCTTGATGCGGCGAATGAATTTGAATGGTCGGCACGCCCAACTCGTGAGCAACTTCCAGCTTGACCCCAAGTCCTGCGTCCACGCTGGTGAACACGCCGATTGGCCATTTTTCCATTTTGAAACTCCTGATAGTCAGGTTTCGCGACAGCGAAATCCGCACTGAGAATCGCTTGTGTTAATCGTTCGGAAAAATCACGCACTTTCGCGGAGCGAAAGGCGGTTATTACTCCGTGAAAATCCGCCCGCCATACTTCTTCAACTCTTCGATCTGCGCCTTGGCCCCCTCTGCCAACGGATTTCCCTTGAGATAGATCCTCCAGAAAGGAGCAAACCTCTTCTGACCCTCAAAATCCTTCTTGGCCATGTTGACGAGCACGGATAGGTCTGTGATTTTGTTTCCTTCCAGAAACAAATAAGTCAGCTCCGTCATCTCTGCGAGAGGTGACAAGTCGACAACTCCCACATTTCGCAATCCCAACCGCTCCATTCCCTTGAGGTTCGCCAGGGGCTTAATGTCTTGCACGGGGTTGTTGTCGAGGTAAACCGAATAGACTTTGGTCAGCATCCCGAGGGTTGTGATGTCCTTGATCTGGTTGTTTTCCGCATAAAAGTTGCGGAGGTTAGCGAGTTTGGCAAGAGAAGCAATGTCCGCAACTTTGTTGTTATCAATCTTCAAGTATTGCAAGTTGGATAGTTCGGCTACGGGAGCAAGACTTTCGATCTTGTTCTTGGAGAGATCGAGCAACTGAATGTTCTTGAGATCCTTGAGGGGGGAAATGTCCACGATTTCGTTGTCTGCCAGATCAAGTTCTGCCAGGCTCTTGCATTTATCGAGCCCTGCCAGATTGGCGATTTTCTTTCCTTTGCCTCGGACGACGGAAATATTCACCACGTCCGCTTCGACGAGCGGCATGGTGTTGTTCCGCTTCTCAAAAACCTGCTGGCGGACAGCGGCTTCCAGGTTCTTGTCAGGAAACAGGTCATCCGCGGAAGCAGGCAGCACCAGGAAAAGTACGCCCGCCGCGGCGAGCAGGAAATTCAGGGCCAATTTCATGGGAGGGTTCCTTCAATCGTCAGGTGGGATTGCGGGGCGGGACTCTCTAAGATGTGCCACCAGCATACCTATCGCCGCTGCTGCATTCCAGCACCCAAACCGCTGCCGATTGACAGCCGCTTGAACTGATGGCGACAATATCCGTACAAAGGCTGCTGGTCCGTTTCTCGCCCCCCTCACCTCCCTTTCCGCTGGAATTCAATGAATCTTCGCATTCGCGCCCTTGCGGGGGCACTCGCCATCCTTGGCTTCGCTTCACTTTGTCTTCCGCTTCGGACCCTTCGTGCGGACGAAGCGACGGATGCTTCGGAGAAGCGGCTCAAGGAGACGGTCACTCTGCTGGCTTCCGATGAACTGGAAGGACGTGGGGTGGGCACCCGAGGAATTGATAAGGCAGCGGAATTTCTGGCGGAGGAATTTGCCAAACTGGGTCTCAAGACGGACCTGTTTGATGGCTCCCCATTCCAGAAATTCAAAATCACCACCGGCGCGGAATTAGGGCCCAGTAAAGCAAACACTTTGGTTCTGCAGGGCCCGCCGGAAAAAGAAGGGGGCGAGCCGAAGAAGTTGGAGCTCGCCTTGAGTAAAGATTTCAGTCCCTTGGCAATGGGTGGAAGCGGCAAAGTAAGCGGTCCACTCGTCTTTGTGGGCTATGGAATCACTGCTAAGGATTTGAAGAAGGACTTTGTCTATGACGATTACGAAGGGGTCGACGTCAAAGGGAAAATAGTCGTCATCGTCCGTAAAGAGCCCCAGCAAGAAAACAAAGACAGCATCTTCAATGGTGCCGCGCCTTCGAAATACGCGCCCTTCCAGCAGAAAATTGTCACTGCCACCGAGCGAGGGGCCTTAGCCGTTATCTTTGTTAACGACAGTATCGAACTGAAACTCCGCTCTCAAGAAGCGAAAAAGCAGCTGGCGGAATCGCTCGACGCCTTGGTGGAACTCCGCACTAAATTCAAGGAACTAAAAGAGCCCACCGCCGAAGAATTCGCGGCCTATGCCGGACAGGCCCATACGCTCGCTTCCACTGCTGCCGAAACTTCCCAACTGCTTGCGGGGAGCCCCGACCGTTTGCTTCCGTACAACGGTGCTGGAGAGGATGGTTCCGGCAAGCGAATCCCCGTCTTTTTCTGTTTGCGAGAGGCCCTGAATGGCGTTATCAAAGCGGCTCTCGGCAAGGATCTGGCGACCATCGAAAACGAAATTGATGCCGATTTGAAACCGCGGAGCCACGAATTGACCGGTTGGAGCGCGGTCGGGGAAACCAACATCATCCGCAAGGAGGTCGAAGCCAAGAATGTGATTGCCGTTTTGGAAGGGGAAGGGCCGCTGGCGGATGAAACCATCGTGGTGGGGGCGCACTACGACCACTTGGGAATGGGTGGGGCGGGTTCGCTGGCTCCTTGGACGACAGCCATTCACAATGGGGCCGATGACAATGCCTCGGGCACCTCCACGCTTGTGGAAATCGCCACGCGATTCGCCAAGAGTGGCACGAAGCCCCGCCGCCGCATTGTCTTCATGGCCTTCTCGGGAGAAGAACGGGGATTGCTTGGCAGTAACTACTACGTGAAGAATCCTCGCTTCCCGCTGGAAAGCACGGTCGCCATGTACAACCTCGATATGGTGGGCCGGCTCAAGGACGACAAACTGGCGGTCTACGGCACGGCCACGGCCAAGCATTTTGACGCCATGGTCGAAGAGCTTTCCAAGAAAATGGGATTTGTCCTTACCAAGTACGAAGGAGGCTTCGGTCCCAGCGATCATTCTTCGTTTTATGGAAAAAAGATTCCGGTCCTTCATTTCTTTACGGGGACCCACACCGACTATCATCGCCCCAGCGACGACTCCGACAAGCTAAATATTGCCGGGATGCGGCGGGTGGCCGATATGGTCGTGGACATTGTCGAGCGAACCGACGCCACGGATGCCAGACCAGAATATGTCGAGATCAAGAAATTCGAAGGGATTGCTCCCGCCGAAGGAAGCGAGCGATCAGCTTCGCTTGGCACGATGCCGGATTACAACACCAAAGCCGACGGCGTCATGTTGGAATTGATCATGCCGGGAGGGGCTGCCGAAAAGGCCGGCCTGAAAGCGGGAGACGTGCTGACCAAGTTCGGCAACCTCAAGATCTCCAATATTGACGACTTTGAAAATGCCCTTCGCGCCCACAAGCCGGGAGACAAAGTAAAACTCAAAGCCAAGCGAGGGGCGGACGAAGTGGAAGTGGAAGCGACTCTCGGTACGAGACGGCGGCAGTAGCTGTTTATTTGTGCGACCACCATTTTGAAGTCTCACTCCCGCAAACTTTTTTTATCCGGAAAACTCAACGTATCTTCCCGCGTGGGCCGATAAACTCCCCGCTGGTACATGCCGCTGGGCAATTACTATTGCTAGCAGAAGGAATTGTGGGCGAAGCTCTCGACTGACCTTTACGCGGCGGCAAGTTCCCGGCAGAATACGGCCTCTTGGGGGTTTCCCGTATCCCCCAAGGAATAGGATTTTATCACGGCGCGGCGCTCACGGAGTGGGCAGCCGCAGGTCCCCCCAGACCAAAACCAAGCAAGGAGTGCTGAGCGTGAGAGTTTTTTTCCCCGCCACGCTGGTGGCCCTGGCGACCCTCGTCTGTCTGTCTACCGGCTTTGCGCAGGAAGGTGCCCGTCCGGCAGTCGGCTCCGTGCCGAAGGCTGCGGCTCCGGCCCCCAGCGGAACCAATGTGGCAGTCATTGACATCGCCTACATTTTCAAGAACCACGTCCGCTTCAACGCCCAGATGAAGCAACTTGAGACGGAAGCCCAGGAATTTCAGGGCTGGATGCAAGAGAAAGAGAAATCGCTTCAGGGCATGAAGGAAGGTCTGAAGGCTTTCAAGCCGGGATCGCAGGAGTTTCAGGCTGCCGAGGAGAAACTCGCCAACGAAGGGACTCAGTACCAACTGGAAGTCCGCCGCCGCCAGCAGGAAGTCTTCCAAAAGGAAGCTGGTATCTACTACGATTCCTATGCGGAACTCGAAAAGACGGTGGCTCTCTTCGCCCAACGCAACAAGATTGGCATCGTCCTCAAATTCAATCGCGATCCCATCAAACGGGATGACCGGAACTCCGTAATGCAAGGTTTGGCCCGCCCCGTGGTTTATCACTACGGGCTGGACATCAGCAGCTACATTCTGACTGATGTGAACAAAGGCCAGACGATGCCGGCAGGAGCTCCTTCGGTCGGGCCACCGGATCAAAGTGCCAAAAGAAGAACTGGGACGACGAACAAATAGGCCGCATTTAAGTGACTCCTTCTTCCATAGGAAGAAGGAGTCCTGAATGCCAGGTAAGCTGTTGCCTCTGAGAAATCCACACCACGCTTGACCACCATTCGCTTGATGAAGACCTTGCGCAAGCAGCGGACAATCACTCGCCCCGCCGAGGTATCCGGATTTGGCTATTGGAGCGGAAGTGACGTGCGGGTCGAGTTCCGTCCCGCTCCGTCCGATACCGGTATCGTGTTTGTTCGCGGTGACTTGGATCGGCCTCGGCGGATTCCTGTTTCGGTCGAACATCGGATCGAAGTCCCTCGCCGGACTGCGCTTGCCGCGGACGGTGCTCAGGTCGAAATGGTCGAGCACATCCTGGCGGCACTCTTTGGCCTCTGCATTGACAACTGTGAAATTTGGGTCAATGGACCTGAAATGCCCGGCTGCGATGGCTCTTCGCAGCCCTTCGTGCAGGCGATCGATTCCGTCGGTGCGGTCGAACAGTCTGCCGTCCGCCGCCGGTTGGTAATCAACGATATTACCCGCGTGGGTGATGACGATTGCTGGATTGAAGCCCGGCCGTTGCCTACGGGCCGTCTGACGCTCAAGTACAAGCTCGACTACGGGCAGAACAACCCCATTGGCAGGCAGGCATTGGAAGTTGCCATTACCCCTGCCAGCTTTCGCCAGGAGCTGGCCCCCGCTCGGACTTTCCTCTTTCAAGAGGAAGCCGACTGGCTTCGCCAACGGGGCTTGGGAACGCGAGTAACCAACAAGGATCTGCTGGTCTTCGGTCCCGAAGGACCCATCGACAACGAACTTCGCTTCGAGAACGAATGCGTACGACATAAGACCCTTGATCTCTTGGGGGATCTGGCTCTAGCGGGTTATGATCTTGCCGGTCAAGTGATCGCCTATAAAAGCGGTCACCGGCTCAATGCCGAACTCGTCAAAGTGCTGCTCAAGGAAGGGCAGATGGAAGCGGGGCTGCGGAGAACTGGGTAAATGACTAAGTCCCAATGACTAATGTCTAATGTCAAGACAAGTCATTCTGCATTAGTCATTAGTCATTAGGATTTGGTCATTCATGTCTTCCCTCCATCCCACCGCGGTTGTTGATCCGCACGCCGAACTGGCGGAAGAGGTGGAAATCGGGCCCCATTGCGTCATTGGACCGCATGCCCGCATTGGTCGAGGGACGCGGCTATGCAACCATGTGACCATCCTGGGCCGGACCACGCTGGGCCAAGAGAATCGCATCTTTCCGGGGGTCGTCTTGGGGGCAGAACCCCAGGATCTCAGCTATCGCGGCAGCGATACCGGGCTCGTTATCGGTGATCGCAATGTCATTCGCGAAGCCGTGACGATTAACCGTGGGACCGAGAAGGAGGAGGGCATGACGAGCGTCGGCAGCGACTGCCTGATCATGGCCTGTTGCCATATCGCTCACGATTGCCGCGTTGGCGACCGGGTGGTGATGGCCAATGCCACGCTCTTGGGCGGCCACGTCCATGTCCATGACGACGCCAATCTTTCTGGCGGCGTGCTCGTCAATCATTACAGTTCTGTCGGCAGTTTTAGCTTCACAGGTGCCTTGTCTCGGGTGCTCCACGATGTGCCACCTTACATGCTGGCGGAAGGAAATCCTTCGCGGCCGCGCTGTATCAACGTCGTAGCCCTCAAACGAAACAACTTTTCTGCCGAGGCTATCGCCGCACTTTCCGAGGCTCATCGCCTGCTCTTTCGCAGCAAAGTTCCCCTCGATAGCGCCCGTGAGATTCTGCGAACCGCGAACATGCTCCTGCCGGCGGTCAACCATTTACTCAGTTTTCTACAGTATCAACACGAAGGCCGGCATGGCCGCGGACGGGATCGACGGAGGGCCGCATGAGCAGAATTCGCATTGCCGCAATCGGGGTCGGTCATTTAGGAAAAATCCATGCCCGTCTGCTCCACAGCGTGGAAGGTGCCGAACTGGTCGGAGTTGTTGACCCCTCGGAAGCCGCCCGCACTGCCGTCGCGTCTGATTTGCGCGTTCCCGCCTTTGCGGACCACCGCGAGTTGTTGGGCAAGATGGACGCGGCCATCATTGCCACGCCAACTCGCTATCACCACGATGTCGCCTCCCATCTATTGCAGCAGGGTGTGCATGTGCTGATCGAGAAGCCCATCACACCAGGCGTTGCGGACGCCAAGGATCTGGTTGCACTGGCCCAGCAACATTCACTCGTCCTGCAAGTGGGGCATGTCGAGCGCTTCAACCCCGCCTTCGTCGCCGCCCAGCCCCACATTGCGGACCCAAAATTTATCGAAGTTTTCCGCACCGCTCCCTATACCTGCCGTTCGGTGGACGTGGGTGTGGTGCTGGATCTCATGATTCATGATCTCGATCTGGTCTTCGCGCTGACGAAAAGCGAACTCGTTGCCGTCGAAGCTCTTGGCTCCTCGGTCTTTGGCCCCAACGAAGATTGGGCCCAAGCCCGTCTGACGTTTCAAACCGGCTGCGTGGTCAATCTCACCGCTTCGCGGGTGAGCCCGACGATGCAGCGCACTCTGACGGCTCACTGGCCGGGAGGCTGCGCGAATATCGATTTTGCCGCCAAGAAAGCGAGCCTGATTTCGCACGTCCCGGTACTCGACGAGCCGATCGACATTTTGAAAGCCTCTCCTGCCGAACAGGCTCAGATCAAGGAGCGTCTATTCCAGGACTATCTGCCGCTCCATGAGTTGCCGGTCGCCGATTCCAACGCCATTTTGGAAGAGCAGCGCGACTTTGTCGCGAGCATTCGGGAATTTCGCCAACCCAAGGTAAGCGGCCACGACGGTTTGCGAGCCCTCGATGCAGCCGAGAGGATTCTTACCAGCCTGGCCGGACATCAATGGGACGGTTCGGCGAGCGGTCGCATCGGCCCCCGCCACGAAGAGCGGCGCGGCATCCTCCCCGGCCCCCACTGGCAACGGCGGCATGCGGGCGCGTTCAAGCGAATGGCAGGCTAATGGCTTTGCAACCGATCTTTACGCCGGCCGAAGCGTACTGAGCTTAAGAAGTTTGTCCTGCAAGTATTCTATCGCCTTCTGTAGTTGGGGATCGTTATAGGAGGCAGGTTCGGGTTGGTTGACTTTTGGCTCCAACTCATCGGGCGGAGGAATTGGCGGTCCCACGGAAGGACTCGACTTCTTGTCATTGGGTTCGGACTTTTTTTCGTCCGGCTTCGCCTCGCTCTTGGATTCTTGCACCTTTTCTTCCGCTGGCGTCAGCGTGCTGCGATCCTGGCCGGTGTAGGTCATGATGTCGCGCTGGCGACGAGCCTTGACCCAAGTTTCGAATTGCTCGGTCGTCAAGTTGACCGCCAGGCCTGGATTTGGGCTCACTCCCCAGTCATCTGTGTCTTTGGCGTCTGCGGCCTTGTGAATGTTCTTGCCGCTCGGGCGAGTGTAACGAGCCACTGTTAGCCGCAGAGCGCTCTTGCCCCCTTCCAGCTTGATGATGTTCTGCACGGTTCCCTTGCCCCACGAACGCTGGCCGACCACGGCGGCCCGCTCGTGGTCTTGCAGGCAGGCGGCCACGATTTCGCTGGCACTCGCGGAGAACTTGTCCACAAGCACAACCATCGGAATGTCTGGGCTGAGTTTCACCCCCGTGGTGGCGAGCGTGCGGGAACGTTCCTGATTGTTGCGTCCCTTCGTGCTGACAATGACTCCGCTATCCAGGAATTGGTCGCAAATATCGATGGCCGAGTTAAGCAGACCGCCGGAGTTTCCCCGCAGGTCGAGAATCAGAGCGTCCACTTCTTGGCCCGGTTCTTGAAAGGATTCGAGAGCGGCCTGGGTTTCGCTGGCAGTCCGTTCGCCAAAGGTGTGAATGCGGATGTAGCCGATTTTGGGCTTCTCCTGCAAATGAAATATCCACTTCCCTTCCTTGTCGCGAATGTCGCCATAAACCGATTCGATGGGGATTTCGGCTCGTTCCACCTGAATCTCCACGGGAGACTTCTCACCCAGGTGCTGGACGCTCAGCTTCACGACCGTTCCGGCACGTCCCTTGATGTGGCTGGTGGACTCCTTCAAGGTCATGCCGGTGGTGTCGGTGTCGTCGATGGCCATGATGACGTCCCCGGACTTGATGCCGGCCTTGAATGCCGGCGAGCCAACAAGGGGGCTCATGATGGTCAGGCGTTTGCTCTTAGGGTCGATTTCGACAAAGACCCCGATGCCCACAAAACCTTGATCCATCTGCTCCTGGAATTGCTGATATTCCTCCGGGGGGGAATAGCCGGAATACGGATCGAGCTGGCCGACCATGCCGTCCATCGCCCCTTCGAAGAGTTTGCGAGGCTCGACGTCATCCACATATTCGGACTCGATGGTGTTCATCGCATCCAACAGGATTTCGGCGTAACGGTTCCGTGAAGCCCGCGTGTAGCAGGCGAACGACAGCAAGGCCGCGAACAGGATGACGGTGAGATTACGAAGGGGCATGATTTGTTCCTGGTTCAATCTCTATCGTCAACCAGTTACGGCTGGATGTCAACGCGATCAGTCCCCTTTCGCTCCGCGAAAGTGGCGCTGACTTTCGCGGAGCGTTAGGCGACAATGGGAAACCCTATGACCAGTACCTTGACTTGGCGTGCTAGTAGCTCCACCAGCGCTCTCTCCGCGGCAGCGGCGCTGACGCGCGGGGAGATTTTGGCGGATGCCGCACTGGCGGCTGTGCTCATGGGGCCAGCCGCGGAATTGCAGGCGGAAATCCAAGAGTTGAATCTCCCCGTGGAGCCCCTGTGGCGAAATCTGCTGGGACTTTCGGCGACGCTGGGAAACAATCGAGAATTGGCTCGCCTGGCACTCATCAAAACGGTGGGCCGGGGAGCTAAAGCGGAAAGTGTCGAACAGCGTCTGGCCGGTGCCATCGGCAGTATCGAAGCCGCCTTCCAGCGGCACCTCCCAAAACTGGAGGAAGAACTCCCTCTGCGGATAGGACCGCTAAGGGAACAGTGGGAAGCTCGTGGGCCCGGGTTCTTGCGGCAGATTGGGGTGCTCACCGACGAACGACTGCTTGTCGAGCAGGCGGAGGTTGTCGTCATTCATCCGGCGCTGGGGGGCGGGGGTGAAGCCTGGCTTCCCGCCAATCAGGTGCGCATCGAAGGGGTTCTGGCGAATCCCTTTCCGCAGTTGCCCGAAGTGGTGCGATTGGGATGGCTGATTTCGCAGCTCAATTTGGACCTGCCCGCGCTCAGCGAAAACGTACATCCCGATCGTCTGCCACGAGTTGCCGGAATTGCCATGTTGCCGGCGGCACTCGCTGCAGGGCGCGAAGTGGAACTCTGTCAGGATTCACCGGAGCTGCTGGCGCAAGCCATCTCGAACTGGCGACTGTCGGCTGACGCTATCGTCATCACTCAGTGGTGGGAAACCTATTGCGAAGGCCGGCCTCCGTTTGCCGTGGCCCTCGCGGCGCTCGATAAAATGCTGGATTGAAACGTCTTTGCCGATTGTGCCGCGGATTCCAAAACCCTGTAATAAACCTAAACTTGACATCCCGCAGGGTGGCGGTCATACGTAAAGGACTGTAGGCCCTGGCAGATTCCCCTTCTCGTCGCACACCGATCCCCCACTCGTGAAACGCTTCCTCTTCCCCCTGATTATCCTGGCCGTCCTCGGCGGCTTTGGGTTCATTGCCTGGCAGCAAAATTGGTTCGGGCTGCGCGGGGCGAAAGACGCGGGAACGCGCCAGCAAGAAACGGCCGGGGAAGGTACCTCGCCAGACAATGCAGAACCGTCTGGCGGCGTGGTGGCGCTCGGCAGGCTCGAGCCGGCGATGGGAGTCGTCGATGTTTTGGGAACGCCAGGTGACCGCGTCGTTGAACTTAACTTCAAGGAAGGCGATGCCGTCGAGGCCGGCAAGGAGATTGGCCATTTTGAAAGCCGCTCGCTCCGGCAACTGGAAGTCGACCTGGCCCAAGCTCAGCTTCGCGAAGCGGAAAGCCGTTTGACCGCGGAACTGGATGCGGCCCAAAAGAAACTTGCCTCCGCGAAAATAGCTGAAGAGGGGGGAGTGGAACTCGCCGAACTCGAAGTCTTATCTCAAGCCGGTCAGGTGGAACTGCTCAAGCTCCATCGCGACCAGGCCAAAGCAGATCTCGACCGCCTCGAAAAGCTCCATAGCACACCCACCGTCCTCGTCTCCAAGCAGGAAGTGGAACACCAGGCCCTGTTGGCGACAAAAGCAGCCGAGGAAGTGGACGCAGCACTGGCCGCGCTGGAGCGGCTGAAGAAGGGGAATGCACTCAAACAAAAGACTGCCGCTGCCGACCGCATCGCTGCGGAAGCGGGAGTCGAACAGGCCAGGCATGTCTTTCCCATCGAGACCCTCAAAAGGCAACTCGCCTTGGCGGAAGAGCGTTTCAAGCAGGCGACCATTACCGCGCCCGTCGACGGAACGGTGCTCAAGATTTATGCCCCGAAAGGCTCCTCCGTCACGCAGCGGCCCGTGCTGCAAATCGCCGACCTCACCCAAATGGTTTGCATTGCGGAAGTCCACGACAACGAGATTCATCGAATTCGCGAGCACCAGGAAGTCGTCATCGAAAGCAGGACGTTTCAAGACTCCAGCGGCAAACCCCAAGTGCTGCATGGTAAGGTCTCCCTGATCGGCCGCACCGTCGCCAATCCGGCTCTCGCGGCGATTGATCCCTACGCTCCCGTCGACCGGCATGTGATTGATGTCCGTATCGACATCCGCCCCGAAGACGTGCCGCAAGCCGCCCGCTTCATCAATTTGCAGGTGGACGTGAAATTCTCCAGCCCCAAACCTTAAGACCGGCCCGCCATGAAAACTTTTCTGGCCTGGCGCAATCTGGTTCATAACCGGGTGCGAACGTTGGTGGCTGTGGCGGGGGTCACCTTCGCCGTCGTGCTGATCTTCATGCAGCTCGGGTTCTTCGGTGCGGTCGAGACAACGGCCACCGTCGTCTATAGCGCTCTCGATTTCGATCTTTGCATCCGCTCCAAGGACTACCTGCACTTTGCCGACAGCCGTTCCTTTCCAGACGCTCGCCTCAAACAGGCCCAGGGCATTGCCGGCGTCAAATCGGTTAGCCCGTTCTATGTCGGCATCCGCCTCTGGCGAAACCCGCAGCCAAACAAGGGTGAGGAATATGGCGTGATGGTCATGGGCTGCCGCCCGCAAGACCCGCTGTTCCTGCGTGAGGACATTCAGCAGACCGCCCGCGAGGTGCTCGTGAAGGAAGATGTCGTGCTCATCGACAGCCTGACCCGCAAAGAGTTCGGCCCCAAAAACGGCAGCCGCTTTGGAGATGAAGATATTGGCGTGGTAACGGAAGTCATGCACCGCAAGGTGAGAGTCGGCGGTCATTTTCGCTTGGGGACCGGCTTTGCTTCCAATGGAGCGGTGCTCATGACCGACCGCGGCTATGTACGGGTCTCGCCTGGGCAGTCGCTGAGCCGTGTTTGTCTGGGACTTATCAAACTGGAAGAAGGTGCCGATGCGGATGACGTGGCGGCTCGGATGCGGGCGGCACTGCCGGGAGGTCGCAATCCGGATGTGGAAGTCCTCACTCGCGAGGAAGTGCTGGCCGTCGAGCGCAACCGCTGGGTCGGCCGAACTTCGTTCGGGCTCATCTTTCAACTCGGCGTTGGGGTGGCGCTATTCGTGGGAACGGCCATCGTTTATCAAGTTCTTTCCGCCGACGTCACCAGCTTGATGCCCGAGTACGCCACGCTGAAAGCCATGGGCTACGCCAACTCCTACCTGATGAAGGTCATCCTCCAGCAAGCCGTCGTCCTCTCGCTCCTCGGGTTTCTGCCGGGTTGGGGACTGGCTCAAGTTCTCTACTACGTGACCAGCGAAGGTGCCGGCATCCCCATCCAAATGACGCGGCAGAACCTGCTGCTCGTTTTGGTCCTGTCGGTGGTGATGTGCGTCCTCTCGGGTTTCGGAGCCGCTCGCAAGACACTCAACGCTGACCCCGCGGAGCTTTTTTGATGCTCTTTGGCGGCACACCACTGGCTTGGAAGAATCTCACGCACGACCCGCGTCGGCTGGTGGTGGCGTGCGGAGGCGTGTCGTTCGCCGTGCTGCTGATGTACATGGAGTTGGGCTTTCTCAATGCCCTGCTCGACAGCAATGTCGAACTCGTCCGCCGGCTGCAAGCGGACTTGATCATCGTCAACAAAGCTCGCTTCGCTGTCGTCGCCTCCGACCGCTTCCCGCTCCAACGACTCTATCAGGTCCGCGCCCATGCGGGCGTGGAGGTCTATCCTCTCTACCTGGAATCCGCGGGGTCCATCTTGCGGCGCAAGGGTCAAAAGGGGTATTCCATTCGCGCGATCGCTTTCGACCTCGACCATCCTCTGTTCGAGCCAGCCACCGTCGCAGCCCACAAAAGCGAACTTCGCAGCCCCGGCATGGCCTTGGCAGACGCCAAATCCCATCCCGATTATGGTATCCCCCAAGACCCCTCATTGCTGCCCGAATATGAAGCAGAACTCAACGGCCAGAAACTGCGACTGGCAGGGAAGTTCACCCTCTGCACCGATTTTGCCAACGACGGCAATCTCCTCATGAGCAAGCCAACCTTTGCTCGCTTCTTTCCCTTGCGGGATGGCATCGGAGGAGACCCGCTCAGTTCCGTCGATTTGGGAATTGTGCAGCTCAAACCGGGTTCTAACCTGTCGCTGGCGGCTCTCAAAGCCCAACTCACCAAGGAACTACCCGGCGACGTCGCCGTCTTCACCAAGCAGGAATTCATCACTCGCGAACGGACCTTTTGGAGCGTCAGTACGCCGGTCGGATACATCTTCCTGGTCGGCACCGTCATCGGCTTCGTGGTCGGTGTCATTATTTGTTATCAGATTATCCATGCCGATATCGCCGACCATCTGCCGGAGTTCGCCACGCTCAAAGCCATGGGCTACAGCACGTTCTATTTCATCTGGTTGGTCATCGGCGAAGGGCTGTATCTTTCCCTGATTGGATTTATTCCCGGCGCGTTCTTAAGCTATGCCTTATACATGCTGCTGGCCTATCGTACGGGCCTCTTGATGGAATTCCGGCCCGATGTCTCCGCCATCGTGCTCGTCTCCACCATGGTGATGTGCGTCTCCTCCGGAGTGTTCGCGCTCCGAAAACTGTTGCTGACCGATCCTGCGTCGTTATTTTGATATGGCCAACCCCGTTCACCCTTCCGATTCCGAGGAAGTCGTCCATCGCGCGACCAACTCCACACTGTTCCTCGCCGACAAGGACGAGGCTCGCCGCACGCGCACGCTCCGCATCCGCAAGCTCAACCATCACTTCGGCAGCGGGGAATTGAGAAAGCAGGTTCTGTTCGGCAACCATCTGGATGTCTACCAGGGGGAAATCGTCATCATGACCGGCCCCTCCGGCTCCGGCAAAACCACGCTGCTCACGCTGATCGGCACGCTCCGAACCGTGCAGGAAGGAAGCCTCCGGGTCCTCGGTCGCGAACTGGCTGGTGCGAGCACGACCGAACTCGTCAACACGCGCCGCGAGATGGGCTTCATCTTCCAGCACCACAACTTGTTTGAGTCCCTCACTGCTCAGGAAAATGTCCGCATGGCTTTGGAACTGTTTCCCATGGCGGTCGGCGAGCGGAACAAGCGCTCGGCCGAAATGCTCACTCGCCTGGGGCTCGGCCATCGCACCACATATAAACCTGGCTCCCTTTCCGGCGGCCAGAAGCAGCGGGTCGCCATTGCCCGCGGTCTCGTTCACAAACCAAAAATCATTCTCGCCGACGAACCGACCGCCGCCCTGGATGAAAAGTCCGGGCGGGAAGTCGTCACCCTCTTCCAGCAGCTCGCCCGCGAGGACGGCTGCACCATCCTGATGGTCACGCACGACAATCGCATTTTGGACGTGGCGGACCGGATTGTGAACATGGTCGATGGCCGCATCAAGTCGGACGTGCTGGTGCAGGAAGCGTCGGTGATCTGCGATTTCCTCCGCCAGATTCCCCAGTTCGCCAGCCTCTCTCCCTCGGCCCTCAGCGACATCGCCGACCGGATGCTCGTCGAGAATTATCCCCCCGGCACCGAGGTCGTCCGCCAAGGGGACCCGGCGGAGAAGTTCTATCTCATCCGCCACGGCTCGGTCGAAGTTGTCCGAACCGACAAGGTCGACGGCAAAGAGACTTCCAAACACCTGGCGGAACTCAAGGAGGGAAACTTCTTCGGCGAAACGGCCCTCCTCACCGGCGCACCCCGCAACGCCACCGTCCGCACCCGCAGCCGCAGCATCCTCTACACCCTCGCCAAAGCCGACTTCGACGCCGCGGTGCAAGCCAGCGCAACCTTCCACGAGGAACTGCAAAAGTCGCTGTTCGCGCGGCAATAAGGCGTAGTCGGGGCCGACAAATACTAGCCCGACGCGCAACCGAGGGTATTCCGCGCGGCACCGGGACAGAGGCCGATTGCTTTCAAGAACTTCCTCCATACCAAGTCCCTTGTGATGATGAGTTGACGAAGTTCCAGCAGACGGTTTCGGCGGTTCTGTGTGTTTTCGTTGGCAATGTCCAATACCCTCGCTTGCGCAACGGGCTAGTGTTACCCCACCGCTGCCAGCGTCTCTTGCCGGCGGAGGGCGAGGAGCCGTTTACGGACTTTCTTATCGAAGAACTTGGGGATCGGCTTATCGGCGCGGGGTGGGGAGACCACCGGAGTTGCTTGTGTGAGCCGTTCTTTGATCGCCTGAGCCGCTTCGGATGCCGCCTGTGGATGAGCGAGCCCATAAGAGTTTTTTATGGGGGCGGCTGACTGTGACGGAACTGCGCAAGACGCGGCTTGCGTATCGCAAACCGTGTCGGGGGAAAGAGTTGGAGCGGTCACTTGCTCCGCTGCGGTGGTTTTCTCGCCGGATTCCGGCGCGTTTTCCCATAAGAGTTTTTCCGCTGCGCGCGCCCGCCGCAGCTCATATTCTTCCTTGGCTTGCTGCTCCGCCTTCTGTCTCGCCGTTTTGCCGGTGACATCAACGCCCGCGAGCTTGGCCAGGTTCGACGACAGCCGGGCCGCCGTGTTCAGAAACGTGGGGCGGCCAATTCCCTCGCGGCAAGACTTGAACCACTCCTGCATCGCCATCCGCATCCAGCCGTCGAGCTGCACCCGCAACGTCTCCTCGGCCAGCCGCAGCCGCTGCACCTCGTTGAACTCTCCCAGCTCCCCACCGGCCACTTGCATGCTCCACTCCCGCACCTGCCGCACAATCTGCGTCACCCGCGGCTGGGTGAGCCCAAACTGGTCGGCCACCTCCGCATGCGACTTCCCCATCGCTACCGCGGCAAACACCTCGCGGTTCCTCTGGCTGGGAATCTGGCGGCGAACCGCCTCTTTTTGGTCCGGCGGACCGGAGGAAACGG
>CAYUJE010000065.1:0-23288 GCA_964444865.1 uncultured Pirellulaceae bacterium
CAATTCGCGAAGGGGTCGAAGCCTATCGCAAAGTAACGCTGGCGGACATCGCCGCCGTGCTGAAGAAATACCCGCTGACGCAGAACACCACCGTCGCGGTCGGGCCGCTGACGGAGTTGAAGGAGGAATAAAGCAGGCTTCGTGAGAATGCTTATTAGCGTAGGGTCGGCGGCGTGGCACTGGCCGGCGGCGGCACATTTAGAGGCAACGGCTGCAGGCTGCTGGGGGCCGGTCCGTTGGGGGAGGTCGGAATCGGAAACCAGTCGTCCGGGGCCTGATGAGTGGCCGGTGCAATGGCATTGGAACTGGGAGGAAGCAACGGGGGACAAGTAGCTTCCCCCGGCGGGCAGTAAGAGGGAGCAGCGCTCAGCGGCAGAGGCGTGCTGGCTTTCATCATGGGAACAGGAGCATAAGGTGTCGCCAAGTTTGGAGCATAAGATTCGGTCGGCGGGATGGGACCGTAAGACGTCGTGGAAGGGACTACGTTGTTCGGGGCACTGAAGTCGACCGCACCCGTTTGAACTGCGAACAGCGACAACCCCGTGACGAGCACCAACAGCCCTCCGACGAGAGTGGGAAGTGGAGCCGTGCAAAGCCCCGTGATCGCCCAGCCGTGCCCGACCAATCGCCCCTTGCGACGGGAAAGACTGACCAGCCCGGCAATTCCCAGGAACAACGCGACCAGCCCCCCGATGGCCACCGTGAGAACATGCATGCCCAACAAGCCAATACTGACGAGTTCCCCAAAACTCTCTCCCACCAATGCAACGACGAAATAAGTGATCGGCATGGCAAACAGCAGAACCAGCGCGACGATTCCCAAAATGCCCGCCGACAGCGCCAGGCGCGACCGCCGTTTTGGTTCGCTCGTGCTGGCGCGCGTCGAAACCGCGCTCGCCACAATCTCGGGCTCCAGCGCCGTTTCCAAGGTTGACTGGGCAGCGGTGTTCCCGTCGGCCAGTTCGCGAACCCGCGTTTCCACTTGCGCGACCAGTGCCAGGCGTTCGCTGCGAGGAAGGATTCCCAGCAGGGCTCGATCCAGAGCGTCCAGTCGCTGTTCCATGCCAAGTGGCCCGGCCGTGCTCGGTTTTGTATCGGTTGCGGCAGTCGTCATCGTCAGAGTCCTTTCCGTGGGATGCTATCCGGGCTCTCCCGTGGTGAGCCGACGAAATAGACTACCCCAGAGGACGGCAAACCTCCTAGATCGAAAAGAATCGGTGGCTGCCGCAGTTTTTCGCAAAGCTTTCCCTGGCCTCCTTGCTGATTCACAAACGGAGTAGTCCCACTTACAATCGAACGAACACCCGAATCAATTAACTTTCAAGGAATCTGAAATGTCCAAGCTTGTTGCCGCACTCAGCATCGCCGCCCTTTTGGGCATCTGCTTCCCTGCTTTTGCCGAAGAGAAAAAGGAAGAGAAAAAGGAACCCACCTCCTTCACCGTCGCGGACGGCAAGCTCGCCTTCAAAGCGACCGGCGCTTGGAAGAAGAAGACCCCCAAGAGCAACATCATCGAGGTCGAATTTGAAGCCCCGGCTGCCAAGGGGGATGAAATCGCCGGCCGCCTGACGATTATGGGGGCAGGCGGAGACATCAAGGCCAACATCGACCGCTGGTATGGCCAGTTCCTGCAGCCCGACGGCAGCGACACGAAGGATAAGGCGAAGGTCGAGAAGAAAACCATCGGCGGAAATAACGTGCACGTGGTGGATATCACCGGCATTTACAAGGACTCCCCGGCCGGCCCCTTCGCCGGCGGGAAGACCGTCAACCGCGACGACTACCGCATGCTCGCCGCCATCATCGAAACCAAGGAAGCCGGCAATTACTTCGTGAAGTTCTACGGCCCCAAGGCGACGATTGCGGAGAACGAGAAGGCGTTCAAGGAGCTGCTGCAGAGTTTGATTGTGAAGTAGCTTTACTACGAGATTTGAGAGGCGGATCCCATGAAATGGAAGCACTTCCGCGGCTGCCTATTGGTTAGCTCGACGGTCGTGTTGCTTGCTGCTACCCTTCCTGCCGCTGAGCGGAACGTCATCCTCTTCGTCACCGACGACATGGGGCCGGATGCCGGCTGTTACGGGAACAGCGTGATCAAGACGCCGAACCTGGATGCGCTCGCGAAGGAGGGCATCCGGATGACCAGCGCATTCTGCACGACGGCGTCGTGCAGCGCCAGCCGGAGCGTGATTTTGACGGGGATGTACAACCATGCGAATGCCCAGTATGGGCATGAGCATAGTTACCATCACTTTCGCACGTTCGATAACATCAAGTCCCTTCCCGTGCGGCTGATGGCGGCGGGATACCGCACGGCTCGGATTGGGAAATTCCATGTCGGACCTGAAGAGGTCTACAAGTTTGGACAGGCCCTTCCCGGCAATGCCCGCAGCCCTGTCGAAATGGCTGAGAACTGCCGCGAGTTGATTGCCGCCAAAAGCGACCAGCCGTTCTTTCTTTACTTCTGCACGGCGGATCCGCACCGGAGCGGAGGAGGCGGGCAAGACGGAGAGAGTGGAGAGAAGGAGAGAAAGGCAGATCCTTTTGGCAATCGGCCCCAGGGTTACCCTGGAATCACGGAAGTGAAGTACGACCCTAAAGAGGTTCTTGTCCCGCCGTTTTTGCCCGATACCAAGGCCTGCCGCGAAGAGCTTGCCCAGTATTACCAGTCGGTATCCCGGATTGATCAGGGGCTAGGTCGGCTGGTGCAGATTCTGAAGGAGAGCGGGCATTATGACGACACACTCATCATCTACACTTCGGATCACGGGATTGCCTTTCCCGGAGCGAAGACGAATTTGTATGACCCGGGGATGTTGGTGCCGATGGTGATCAGGGGTCAGGGGACAGGGGTCAGGAGTCAGGGGTCAGGAGTCAGCAAAGCCGGAAGAGTTTGTGACGCGATGGTTTGTCATGCGGATTTGGCACCGACGATTTTGGATTTTGCGGGGGTTGTAGAGAAGGATGCTGAGCCCAAGAACTCCGCAGGCAAAGCGAAAGGTCCGAAACCACCGGCAGTGCCGAAGATGCACGGCAAGTCCTTCCTCCCCGCGCTGCGCGATCCCGAAGCGAAGGGATATGACGAGGTCTATGCCTCGCATACTTTTCACGAGATCACGATGTACTACCCGATGAAGGTCGTCCGAACCCGAACGCACAAGCTCATCTGGAACATCGCCCATCCGCTGCCCTTCCCCTTCGCCAGCGACTTGTGGGAAGCCTCCACCTGGCAGGACGTCTATCAGCACGGCCCCGATACCACTTACGGCAAACGAACGGTCAAAGCTTACATCCACCGCCCGCAGTTCGAGCTCTACGATCTTGCCGCGGATCCTGACGAAGTGAAGAATCTGGCCACGGAACCGGCGCAGGCGAAACTGCTGGACGAATTGAAAGGGAAACTCAAGGTCTTTCAGAAGCGGACCAGCGATCCGTGGGTCCTCAAGTGGGACTATGAGTAGCGGCTGGCGGTTTATTCCGAAGGGAGTGATTCTGCCGCCCCCCTCAAAATGGCAGTTTGTCTCGTTTCCAGTCGTGTGCTACATCGTCTGAGCTAAGTTTGGCATAGACACTTCCGTCTCTTCCAAGCCGGCCGAAGCGAGAATGCATATGTCAAGTCTGCGCAAGAAGACGTTTGTTCACGGAAGTATTCAGGGGGCACTCGTCCTGCGGATGCTGGTGCAATGGCTGGCCTTTGTGGTCGCACTGACATCGGTCGTGGTGCTGATGCAATTAGTGATCGACCCGCTGCAAGACGCGGAGTCCTGGCATCGGCAGGTGAAGACCACACTGCTGGCTCTGGGACTGGTCTCGTTTGCCCTGCTGCCGATTTTTGTTTGGGACATCATCAAATTCAGCCACCGCTTTGTCGGTCCTATCGTCCGCCTGCATTCGCATGTTCGCGAACTGAAAGATTCCCGCGAGGGCCGGCTGGTCTTTCGCACCGATGACTACTGGCTCGATCTGGCCGACGACTTTAACCAAATGATGGATCGCGTGCGGGAAGAAACCGTTCAGCAGGAGGAGCCGGATGTTGTTTCCATTGATCAATCCTAAAGGCCGCAGAGCGATGCGAAAAACTCGCCGAAGAGCTGCTGCCGTTGTGGAATTGGCAGTGGTGCTTCCGGTGTTTGTCCTCATCGTGCTGGGAACTATCGAGGCCTGCTCGATGATCTTTTTGCAGCAGTCGCTGAAGATTGCGGCTTATGAGGGGGCTCGCACTTCGATTGTTCCCAAGTCGAACTTTGGCAATGTCGAATTTGCCGCCAAGAGAATCTTGGACGGACGCAGGGTCAAGTCATACTCCGTTGCCATTATCCCGTCCAACTTCCAGAGCCAGCCCTATGGCACATTTATCCGTGTGCGTGTGCAGGCATCGTGCGATGCCAACAGCCTGTTCGCGTCCATGTTTTATCGAGGCAAAACGATGGTCGCCGACGTGGAAATGATGAAAGAGCATTAACGAGGAAACACCATGAAGAAACGATCATTGCCGCGCCAAGGTGCCACGCTTGTTCTGGTGGCTATCATGCTGCCGGTGGTGCTGTTGCTGGCAGCCTTTGCCATCAATCTGGCCTACATGGAGCTGAACCGGACCGAGATGTATGTCGCTGCCGATTCCGCAGCCCGCGCCGGAGGACGACAGTTCACCCTTACCGGGGACATCAACCAGGCCAAGGTCGCCAGCCGAGCGGCAGCCGCTCGCAATCATGTGGGAGGCCGGGTGCTGCAGTTCTCGGATAGCGACTTTGTGTTTGGAGAATCGTCCCGAAATTCGCTTGACCAGCGTTACAACTTCAATTCAGGCGGCGCACACCCCAACGCCTTGCAACTCACCGGACGACGGACGACTGGATCCGCAGATGGGGCTCAGCCGATGCTGTTGCCGGGAGTGCTGGGCCGCAGCACGTTCGAACCCTTTCGCACTTCGCGCTCGACACAACTTGAGGTTGACATCGCCCTGGTCCTCGATCGCAGCGGCTCGATGGCTTATGCCGCTACCGAACCGGCCCGGTATCCGCCGGTTCCCGCTGCCGCCCCACCGGGATGGTTTTTTTGCGACCCAGCTCCGCCGCAATCCCGCTGGCTGGATGCGGTGAATGCAGTCAGTGTCTTTCTCAATGAAATCTCTCAAACTCCCGGATCGGAACTGGTTTCCCTGACGACCTACAGCTCGTCCGCCTCGATCGATCGAACTTTGACCTCAGATTACGGGTCCATTCAGCAAGGGATGGATGCCTACACCCAGAATTTCTGTTCAGGCCTGACAAATATCGGCGACGGTATCAATCAGGGGCGCAATACGTTCACGTTTGGAAACGCACGGCCTTATGCGGCCAAGGTCATCATTGTCATGACCGACGGCTTGCATAATACCGGACAAAGTCCGATTAGCGCCGCACAAAGCGCCGTCGATCAGGGAATCATGATTTTCACCGTCACCTTTGCCTTGGAAGCAGACCAGGCTTCCATGCAGCAGGTGGCCCAAATCGGGCTGGGAAGACACTACCACGCGACTAATGGAGTAGCGCTAGCCGGCATCTTTCAGGATATCGCTCGACAAATTCCTGTTCTGTTGACGCAGTAAGAAACGCAAAAATAGCCCTCGGATAGTGAGATTGCGACTAACACGATTCGTTATGAGAAGCACAACGTCCTTTCAATTTGGTACGCGAAACCAGCGGTCCTTGCCGCGTCACGGGGCAGTGACCGTGGAATTCGCGCTTGTCCTGCCCATCATTTTCCTGTTGTTCTTCGCTGCCGTAGAATTCACGCGGCTGTCGATGCTGCGGCACCTGGTGGACAACGCTTCGTTTGAGGCCTGCCGGCATGTGATTGTGCCGGGTGCCAAGATGTCTGAGGCGCAGGATCGCGCCAATGCAATTCTTGCCGTCCTGGGCGTAACCAATGCCCAGTTGACCTTTTCCCCCAATCCAATTTTGGAAAGCACCACCTCCGTCACAGTGCGGGTGCAGGTACCGGCCAGCGGCAACCTGTGGCTGACGCCAACCTGGTCAGGCGGGACGTTGCTGATTTCAGAAACAACACTCTTGACTGAGCGAGCGCCGGTGCTGCAAGTAACCGGACTCGGCCCACCACCACCGCCTCCCCCGCCGCCACCACCGCCGCCGCCCCCCGAGCCGCCACCCCCCCCGGAGCCACCGCCGCCACCAGAGCCTCCACCTCCACCTGAACCTCCTCCTCCTCCGGAGCCGCCACCCCCCCCTGCGCCACCGGAGCCACCGCCACCACCTCCTCCTCCAGGACCTCCGTCGCCACCACCACCACCGGAACCGCCGCCGCCACCACCGCCGCCGGAGCCACCACCACCACCGGAACCACCACCACCACCCGAACCGCCACCGCCTCCGCCGGAGCCGCCACCGCCGCCTCCACCGCCGGGGCTGTAGGAATGTGTGGCAGGTGCTGGTCGCAGTCTGGTGTTACGGCGTGGGTCGTAGACCCACGCCGTAACCTTGGTTAGGCATTGGGATAACCGTTCCCAATCTGCATGCTATGTTTTCGTACCCGGTGCATAAGCGGAGCAATCTCCCTGATGCACTCCCGCCAGAATCTTCCCGCCTTCCCTCCATGTCGTCCAAACTCCCCTCCCTTTGGGTGCGCTGCGCCGTCAGCCTATTCGCAATCGCGAATCTGGGCACGGTGCTGTTTGTGAATTTGCCCAGCGAGTGGACGGAGTCGGTAGCGCGGTGGGAAGCGGCTCATCTCACTCCTCAAGTCGCCTATCAATTCACGCTGACCGCCTGGCGTGTGCGGTGGTATGGACATCTCACCGGCCTCAACAATCGTTGGCAAATGTTCGGCCGTCAGGGACGGTTCAACTGGTGGTATGTCGTACGGGCGAAGTATTCCGACGGTCAGAGATCCGAGTGGGTTCATTTGCCAATCCCCAGCCAAAGCCCTCGGACGCTGGCTCAGCGACTGATCTTCGATCTCAAGGAGCGGAAGTTTCAGCTCAACATCTATAACAATCGCCTGGCGCGAGAATCGTATTCCCGCTACCTGGCGAGGCAATTCCCGGAACATGACGGAATGCTGATCGAGTCGATCCGCTGGGAACTCGGTTACCAAAACATTCTTCCCCCGGCTGAAGCGGTGCGCCAGCAAAAGCTGGTGGATCCGCGTTGCCATTTGCGGAAACTCGATGAGTTCGTGGTGCGCGACCGAGCCTCGTCCGAGGCCACCCAACTAGCCGGAGGCGGAAAATGAAGTGGTGGAATCAACTTTGGTTTTCGAGGTTTGATCCGCTCCCAGCCGCGGTTTGCCGCATTGTCATTGGACTGCTCCTCACGTTCATGTTTGTCGCGCTGGCTCCCAACTGGGAAAGGTTCTATGGGCACGATGGAATCCTGTCGCTGGGGGAAGCGGACCTGAACTCCCAAAGACCTGCCGACTGGTGGTGTTTGTTTGTTTGGACCGAAGACTATGTGCCGCTCGCCGCGTGGTGGTGGGTGGGGCTGGTCGCGGCAATTTGTCTGGCGACTGGCCTGCTGACGCGGGTTGCCACGATCACGCTTTATGTACTCGTTTCGTCGCTTATTCACCGCAACAACTACATCGTCAATGGGGAAGAACTCGTTCTGCGGATGATGCTGTTTTATGGATGTTTCTCGCCGTGGGGCCAGGCTCTGAGCGTCGATGCCTGGCTGCAAAGGCAAAGGCGGCGGGCGGCTGGAAAAACATTGGTTGAAATCCAACAGCCGTTGATCTGGAGCATCCGCCTGATGCAGATCAATTTTCTGTTGATCTATGCCATCAGCGTGCCGTACAAATTCGCTCAGGATCTGGATTGGCTTTGGGGAGACGCCCTGCACTGGACGGTTGCCAGTGACAGTTGGTGGATGCGGGGATTCTTACCGGAACTGACACTCGCTTTCGGCGGCGCCATCCGCAAGTCGCTCACCTGGGGAACCATTGTGCTGGAGGCGACCTTTCCCATCCTGGTTTGGTTCCGCAAGCCAAAGCTTGTCGTGATTGCCGCAATTGCGAGCCTGCACCTGGGGATCGCTTTGCTGATTCCCGGCGTGACGCTCTTCACGCTGTCGATGGTTTGCGGCGCACTCCTGTTTGTTCCCGCCGAAACCTATCAATGGGCCGCGGCAAAAATCAAGTCACAAGTTTTGACATGGATGACGGGTCCGGCAACGCCCGCTCCATCCTTGCCCCTGCCAACCCAATCCCAACTCACGGCCTGAGCGAAACCCATTTTCTCGGAACCCAACGATGTCCAGTAGCTTCGCAGCCGTTGAACATGCCCTGCATGCGGCCGAGGAAGGCCAGGAGCGAACCTCCACCACGGCCGTTTCTCTGCCGACGAATTTCGAATGGTTTTTCGTAATCACCGGTGGGGCGGCTTTGTTCTTGCCCTTTCTCTTTTGGATGGGGGAAGCGGGGCTGACTCGCCGGGATTCGATCCACTGGTATTTCTGGATTGGCACGCTCATCAGTTCCCCCCATGTCTACGCCACCTTTGTGCGGCAGTACCGAAAGACGCGAGAAGGAAAGGTGAGCATTTGGATGGGTCCCCCCGCCTATGCCGCCGCGGTGGGATTGCTGGCGCTCGGCAGCTATTTGGGCTACTACGTCGAGGTCATGACAGCCGTCAACGTCTGGCAATCGTTTCACTATGTGCGGCAGACGTATGGAGTGGGCTGCCTTTATGGACGGCAGGCGAAGTTCGACGAAACGGATCGCCGGCTCCGCTGGTGGGCTTATCACCTGGTCTTTCCGCTGTTGATCGTCGGCCGCTGGGATATGCTCTACGACGCTTGGGGTGGCAAAACCTATTCGCTGATACCGGTGGATTTCGGCATTAACGTCATGGGCCCGCTTTGGCTCGTTGCCTATGCTGGAATTTATACGGCCCTCATGGCCGAAGCCCGCTTGATCTGGAAAAACGGCTGGAAATATCAGCCGACGGGAGCCATCTGCTTCCTCGCGTTTCTGGCGATCCACATTTATGGATTTCTCATCCTGTCCCACTTTCAGCGCGGCTTCTTCGCGGTCACCATTTTCCACGCCATGCAGTACCTGGCCCTGGTGTGGGTGATGGAACGCAAGACGGCTGTGGCTCGCGGAAATCGCTGGATCGGCAGAATTCCCACCCTGCTTGGCTTTGTGGCCTTCTGGGGGGCGCTCTACTTGCTGGGATTTGGCTACGAACAGCACCTCACCGTTCTGGCCAACCAATGGTGGACCAAAGCCAGCAGCATACTGCTCGCCGCGATCAGCGTGCATCACTACACGGTAGATACGTTCCTCTGGCGACGGTCGGCGGGAAGCTAGGTTGAACGCAAGGCACAAGTCTGTGAATGTAAGTGCCTAAAACTACTCCTTCCACATCGCCGTTTGATTGCTCCGGAGCGCCTGGTTCGCCAGATGGGCCGCACTCGCGGCGCTGACGCCGGCTTCGGCGGGGCAACGGGGCTTTTTGCGGGTGCGGATGGAATCGATCCAATTGGTGAGGTGCAGCAGTTCGCCATCGGGCTGGGTGTAAAAGTCCGCTCCGCGGGGGCCGTCGCCGAGGATCAGTTCGCTGGCCTTCAGCTTGCTGCGGCGCTCGGGGATGACTTCGTACCGTCCTCGGTCGATGTAAAGCGTGGCCTCGGTCCCCATGAACTCCGCCATCGCCGCATTGCGGGCGCTGACGAAAGTCCCTTCAAAGTAGACCTGGGTTTCCTGGTCGGGGTAGCGCATCAAGGTTTGCACTGTGTCGGGCGTTTCCCAGACCCCTTGGGATGTGAACTGGTCGCCGATGCTGACCGCGGAGGTGGGGTGGTCGAGGTCCAGATACCAATGAGCCACGTCCAGAAAGTGGACCATCAGATCGGTGAAGATGCCGCCGCCGAAATCCCAGAACCACCGCCAATTCCCGCCGCTCAGACGGTAGGGTTCGAACGGCTGATCAGGAGCATTGCCGAGCCAGCGCTTCCAATCGACCGATTTGGGGTCGATGGTGAGGTTTGGCTTTTTGACCCGGTCGGTGTTGCGGTTCCAAGTGAGATGAACCTTGTGAATCTTGCCCAGTTGGCCGGACTTGACGATCTCGTATCCCTTTTGGATGTGCGGCATCGACCGCTGCTGCATGCCGACCTGCACAATTCGCTTGTGGTCGTTCTGAGCCTTGATGACCGCGGTTCCTTCCGACAAATCGTGCGTGAGCGGCTTCTCGACATAGACGTCTTTGCCCGCGGCACAAGCGGCGATGGTGAGCGGCACATGCCAGTGGTCGGGAGAGCCGATGAGGACGGCATCAATCTCCTTCTTCGCGAGCAAGTCCTCAAAATGCCTCGTGGTAAAGGAGTCCGGCTCGGCGAGCTTCTTGGCTAGATCGAGCGAATAATCCCAAACGTCGCAAAGAGCGGTGATCTTCACACCCGGAATCGTCCGAAGCGACTCCATCAGCTTGCGACAGCGGCCACCGGTGCCGATGCAGCCGACGCGGATGGTGTCGCCGGCGTAAAAGCCTTTGGTCGATTCAGGAATCGCCGTTAGCAGACCGGCTGCGGCGAGTGTGGAAGATGTGGCGAGGAAATCGCGGCGGGAGGACATGAGAGGACTCCGGGAAAGGCAAATGGGAAATCTCAAATCTCAAACAAATGGGAAAACAGAAGGGAGAAGCAAGAAACGAAAACCGTTTCTGATTTCGTGCTTTCACCATTCCCAATTGTTTGAGATTTGAGATTTAGATATTGACCTGTCACAATCTAAGCTTTCCGCGAGTTCAGTTCCAGCAATCCCGTCAAATGCAGCCCCACCGATTCCGCCAGGCGGTCGGGATGGTAGCCTCCTTCGAGAACGCTGACGAGTTTGCCCCCTGCGTGCTGGGCGGCGATTTGCTTCACGATCTGAGTCAGCTCGGAAAAATCTTCCGTTTCGAGCTTCAGCGAGCCGACTGGATCCTGCCGATGGGCATCAAAACCGGCACTGAGCAGAACCAGTTGCGGTTTGACTCGGGCAGCAAAGTCTTCCAATTCCTTCGCGAAGACCGCAAGGTAATCTTCTCGCGAAGTTCCATATTCGATGGGGAGATTTCGCGTGTAGCCCAGTCCCTTGCCGCTGCCGGTTTCATCACTGTCGCCAGTGCCGGGATAAAACGGCCAGCGGTGGATGGAAAGGAAGCCGACCTGCTCGTCGGTCCAGAACATATCCTGGGTGCCGTTGCCGTGGTGGACGTCCCAATCAACGATGAGCACCCGGTCGAGGCTGTGGGCCGTAACCGCCTCCTTGGCCGCGATGGCGATATTGTTGAACAGGCAAAAACCCATGGCCCCCGACGGCACCGCATGATGCCCCGGCGGCCGGACAAGGCACAATGCTGATTTGTCTTCACCTTTCAGAACGCGGCCCACCGCATCGCAAACCGCACCGGCTGCCAAGGCGGCGGCAGCAAAAGAACGCTCGCTGACGACGGTGTCCACTTCAATTCGCCCTCCGCCCGCCTCAGCGTAGGCTTGCAACAGGTCGTACCAATTTTCCCGGTGCAATTGGCCGATTTGCTCTCGGGTGGCGGGTTTCCAGCCCGGGAGACTGCACCGGGAAAGGAGCCCCTCGGCCTCCAAATATCGGGAAATAGCGGCCAAACGGAGCGCCCGCTCGGGATGAGCCCCTGTGTCGTGTTCCAGAAAAACCGGGCTAGTGTAAAGAAGCGTCATATTGGGCAGCCGGGTGCTTGCCTGTGGCGATTCCACGGTGGAAAATAGTTGACACCGGCTGGCGGTAACGACTAATCTGAAGGTGATGGATCATTGTAGCCGTTCGGCTTGGGCGATGGTGTTGCGCGCGACTTGCTCGTGTGAAGAGCCAGATTGTCAAGCCAAGAGAGATGCGGCTGCGCGATCCACAGGGGCCGAGGATTTCGGAACAAGGGAACAGTTTATGTCATCGCAGTCAGTTCGACTTCAGCAGGTCATCGCGCGCGCCTTCGCCACCACCGCGGCAGGCATGGGTTCACTTCTGGTGACTGCGGCCCTGGTTTGGGGAGCGGACCCTGTCGGACCCGCAGCGGAAGGATTCAAAACCATCCCGCCCAATAAGACCCTCTCAACGGACACAAAAAAGCGGCTGGAAATTGAAGGCCTCGTCCGTCGGATCATCAACGGCGCTCCGCTCACCGGGAATGAAACTATTTTTGACGGCTACTATGCGTCCTATTTGTTTCCGCAGTGGACACAGACTACGGAAGAGGATCTGAAAGCTCTCCCCAAGGAGCGGGACAAGTTCATCAAGAATTCGATGGAACTCGCTGGGGCGAAGAATCCCACCGCTCATTCCCGATTGCTCGATCTGAGTCATACGAAACTTTCGGAAGTCGCTCAAGATCCCGCCTTTCATCCGGCCGTCCGCTACAACGCCATTCTGACCGTCGGCCTTTTGAATGAAGCCGAGCCCAATCGCGGCACCGGCATCAAGCAGATGCCCGAACCCTACATCAAGGCGCTGGTGACCTTGCTGGAGGAGTTGAAAAAACCTGGCAATAATGAAGCGGTACGCGTGGGAGCATTGCTCGGCGTGACTCGCCATTTGGAATGGGATAACTCCAAGCCAGTCGGTTCCGGCAAAAGGATTCCTCCCGCGATGCGGAACGATGCCATCGCGGAGTTGACGAGCATTGTGAATGCCAAGGTTCCTCCCGCGGGTCGCTCGATGGAAGGTCAGACTTGGCTCCGCCGCCGGGCCTTGGAAGCCCTTGGCCAGGCATACGCACTCAAGGTTGAGCCCGATTTTGCCAAACTTCTCAGCAGTATCATTGGGGATGACGCGGAACCAATTTCCCTGCGCTGCACCGCAGCGGATGTGATGGCCCATGTCGAATATCCCGCTGCTGCCCTGCCCCCCATTTCGCCGATGGCCAAGGAACTAGGGTATTTGGCGCTCTTTGCCTGCAACAGCGAGCTCCTCCGCCTGGAAGATCTGAAAAAGTACGACGAGCGACTCCTTCGGATCAGTGGTGGAGGAGGCGGTGGTGGCGGCGGACTGCCAGGTGGAATGCCTGGTGGAATGTCAGGTCCCAGCGGGGGTGGCAAGCTAGGCGGCATGTCAGGTCCGGGCGGGGGTATGCCGGGCATTGTCGGCGGTGCCATGCCGGGCGAATCTGGAGGTGCCTTGGGAGGAATGATGCCGGGGAAATCCGGAGGAATGCCAGGTGGTGGCGCTTCCGAAAAGGGAAGCAAGAACGTCTCCTCGGACCCCAAGCAATACAGGATTGATTATTCCAAGCGGCGCCTGCGGGTCGAGTTGTATGCGGTGCAACTGGCTCTCGGCCGCAAAAAGGATCCCACTGCAAAGGGACTTCTGGCGTATACCAAGGCACAAGCCGATACGGATACGCTGGACACAATCACGAAACACGTCGAAGACATCATTCGCGTCGTGGAAGAGCAAGACCAGAGCGCGGATGATTATGACAAGGGCCTTCGCAGGGAAATGCGGAAATTGGAAGCGCTGACGAAGCCACTGCCTGTCGCGCCCAAGCCGGGAATTGCCAAAGCCGATGCAGCAAAGGGTCCGGCGGCACCTGGGGAAGAAGTCCCCATGGAAACCAAGCCGGCCACCGAGGAGCCAGTCGAGGAAATCCCAACGGCTCCGGCTGCGAAGGGACCCGCGGATGCGGGCAAGGGTGGTGCCGCGCCGCCAGCAGCGGAAAAAGGTGCTCCACCGCCAGCTGAAGCGGGAAAATAGCAGCAGCGCGTTATTCCTGGGCGGCTAACAAACACCGCCTGTCTTGAGGATGCAAACTAAAGCCACAGCCGAAAGCTATTTGCGTTCAGCCGACAGGACCAGTGGTTTGACACTCTTGGCCCAGCCAAATTGCAGGGCGACTGCGTAAGACCCAAACAGCAGAATCCCAAAAAAGAGGTCTCCCGCGAGCGTGAAGCGGAAGAAGGGAATTCCCTGCAAATAGCAGACAAGCAGGCCTTGTCCATTGTGCTCGTACATGTTGCCAAAGATCCAGCAAGCAAAGTTTGTCGCCAGAAAGAAGACTAGGCTCGATGCCAGGCTGCAGGTAATCAGCCCTCCTAAGCCGAGCGCCGCTGAACTTGCGGAGCCACGTTCCATGGCCAAATAATTTCGCAACAGCCCGCGGAATGCCACCGGCAAAGCCAGGGCCGCATAGACCACGGCCATCACCTGCCAGTCATAGCTGCCAATGGCGAGATCGCTCAGCGACATTGCCAGGAGCGGTACCAGTACAGCAACTTTGGCGGAACGAAAGTAATATCCGGCGAACAGGGCCATCGCCGCAATGGGAGCAAAGTTCGGCAATTCGTGGAACCAAATCCGCGACAGGGCCCCCGCCGCTACCAGGCCGCCAAAAACCGACAATCGTATGATCGTGTCTCTCGTCACAGAATGGCTCCGCTTCTCTGATTGCAGCCGGCAATTCGCCAGCGGCTTCTTTCGTCTAGTGTAGCTCAAGGAGCCGGCATGCGGGACTCCCTGCGGCTGGCAGGACAAGTCTACTGGTATTTCCCAAATCTCCACAAGACGGAGTCCCCCGCCTTCAGAGGCATCACCGCGCAGCTGCGGTCTGCCAGCTTGCCGTTCACTTCATACAGCCAGTTGCGGCCTCGCCCTTCATTTTTCAGGTCGTCGATGGCTGTCACGAGCAGGGTCTCCCCCTTCCCCTGATGGACAAACTTGACGCCGCGAGGATGCTTGGCAGCAGCCTCCAGCGCGGCAAACACCGTCATCTCCTTCGTCCACGGCAGAGCCGCAAACTGCTTTTGCACGCCATCTCCATAGTCGATGGCGAGCTTGACTGTTTCTTTCGCCCCTTCCTGTTCCTTCTGCGGCTCAGCAGCGGCTCGGCTCACCCAAATGGCCGGCGAGCCTGCCAAGACAGCTAGCAGACTGGCGAAGAGGAAATGACGCCGAATGGAAGTGGGGAAAGCCATCATGGGAAGACTTCTTTGGCGGGAATTGGCGAATCAGCACACGAGCTTGCAGAATCGCCCCAAAGTGTGGCCCTGTCAACCAGTCCACTGAGCTCGACTGCCGCCAGGTGATTCGGCACAGCCAGACAGACGACAATAGCTCGCCCCTTGGCGCGCCAGGGAATGACGGACTACTTATCCGCTACCTCTTCCGCTCGTCTCATCACCCGCAGAATGTTGCCACTCATGACTTTGCCAATGTCTTCCGGCTTGTAGCCCCGGTTGAGGAGCTCCTGCGTGATGAGCGGGTAGGTGGAGACGTCTTCGAGCTGGGCGGGGACTTTGGTGATACCGTCGTAGTCGCTGCCGATGCCGACGTGGTCGATGCCCGCGATTTTGACGATGTGGTCGATGTGATCGACGACGTCGTGAATGTCGCCGGCTGGGTAGGGATGGGCCAGTTCGTAGCGCCGCCGCTCTCGGTCAAAGTCCTTGTTATCCGGGAACTTCTTTCGCAACTCCCGGTTCACATCGAACATCTTCAGCATCCGCTCCGCGGACTCAGGAACGATAAAGCCGGGGAAGAAGTTGATCATCACCACGCCGTCATTCTCCTTGACCAGTTTCAAGATGTCGTCCGGGACGTTTCGCGGGTGCCGGGCGATTGCCCGGGCGGAGGAGTGCGAGTAAATGATAGGTGCCTTGCTGATGCGAAGTGCGTCTTTCATCGTCTCGTCGGAGACGTGCGATAGGTCCACCAGCATCCCGAGCTTGTTCATCTCGCGGACCACTTCTTCGCCGAACGGCGAGAGCCCCTGGTTCTTTGCCCCATCGGTCGCGGAATCGGCCCAGGCCAGGGTGTCGCTGTGGGTCAGCGTCATGTAGCCCGCTCCGAGCTTATGGAGGCGGCGGAGGTTTTCGATGGAGTTTTCGATCGAGTGCCCTCCTTCCACTCCGATGAGCGAGGCGATTTTTCCCGCTTGGCGAATTCGCTCAATGTCCGCCACGGTTCGAGCCTGCTCGAAGGTTTCGGGATACCGCTTCAGCATCGTCTGCACCAGCTCAATCTGCTCCAGCGTCTGTTGCAGAGCGGTCCCGGCCTTCGCGGTCTCCGAGGGGACATAGACGCTCCAAAACTGCGCCCCGACGTTCCCCATTCGCAAACGGGGAATGTCCGTATGCATCTCCGGCTGGCTTTTGGCGATGTCCCGCTTGTCGAAGGACGAGTCGGCTTTGGTGCGGAGTTCCCAGGGAAGGTCGTTGTGACCGTCGAAGACGAACGTGGAGGCATGCACCTTGCGTCCTTCCTCGGTCATCACGACTTTGGGTCGCGGCTTTTTGGCGGGAGCCGTGGCCTTCATCGGTTCCTCCGCAAGAATGACGACGGGGAAGGCGAGGAGCAGCGCGAGGAGGAAGAAAATCTTCATGGCTGGAAAGCGATTGAGGGGAATGGATGGCGGGGATGGACGTCTATCATAGTCGAGCGCACTTTGGCCTGAGTACAGAGTAAACAGTACTGAGTACTCCGTACTTAGCATTTTCCTCCTCCGTGCTAAACTAGTCCTTATGGACGACGTCCTGGAAATCCCCTGCGGTGGATGCGGTAAACGGCTGCAGGTCTCTGTCGCCCACGCGGGAAAATTGGCCCGCTGCCCGGTCTGCGGACACATCACGCATGTGCCGGCTCAGGCGGGCGGCCAGCGTAAGCTGGCCGGTGACGAGGCACTGGCAATCGACCCCTCGCCCTCGCCAACCCCGCCGCTTCCGAGCATCCACGGCGACACGGCCGAGTGGTACATGAAGACGCCCGAGGAGCAGGTCTTCGGCCCGGCCACTTTCCAGCAATTGGAGCGGTGGGTGAAGGAGGGGCGAATCACGGCGGACTGCCAGCTTTGCCAGGGTGCCGCCAGCAACTGGCAGCCGGCGGACTGGCTCTTCCCCTCTCTCAAGTCCCAGCCGACGTTCCACCCCACGCTGACACCTCCCACTCCCGCGGTCACGTTTCCGCAAAACCCCACCTATTCCCCCAGCCAGTATCCTCCCCCCAGCGGCAATCCGCTGGCTCCAGCGGGGACCTATGGGCCAACAAGCCGTTATCAGGTTCCCCACCGGGGGCCGCTGATTCTGGTTTTGGGGATTATGGGGCTGATTGTGCAGTGCCCCGTCTTTCCGCTGATGAGCTGGGTGATGGGGAGCAACGACCTGCGGGAGATGCAGGCGGGGCGGATGGACCCAGCGGGAAGGGATTTGACTCGGACGGGAACGGTGATTGGAATGGTGCTGTCCATCCTGTGGATTGCCGTAATGCTGTTGATCTTTGTGGCGATGCTGGCCGGCATCGTCGACAGTTAGCGGACGAACCTATGCCCATCGACAGCACCTGTCACTCCTGCGGCAAGCACCTTCGGGTAGCGGATGAACACGCCGGCCAGCAGGCACTGTGCCCCAGTTGCCACGCGACCTACACGGTGCCTCCGCGCAACGTCGGCATGGCCCTCACCCTGGCGGCTCCCGGGGAATATCCCGATAGCTGGCAGATGAAAACGCCGGAGGGGCTCGTTTATGGCCCCGTCACCAAACTCGAACTCGACCACTGGTGCCGGCAAGGGCGGATCACGCCACGTTGCCAGCTTCTGCAGGAGCGGCGGGAAAACTGGATGTGGGCGGCCGAGGTTTATCCGGAATTGCACCTGGTAAATGCCACCATGCAGCCGGTGAACCCGCTGAATCCCGTGGCCGCCTATGCCCCCATGCCGATCGCCCCCGGCAGCGTTTACTATCCCAAGGCCCACCGAGGAATGCTGATCCTGGTATTGGCCCTGCTCGGCTATGTCAGCATCTGTTTCCTGGTCTCCGTCGTCGCCGTCATTCTCGGCCTGCAAGACCTCGCCGACATGAAAGCCGGCAAGATGGATTCGGAAGGGCGAGTGATGACGACCATCGGCGTGCTTCTGGCTGCGCTGTGGGTGGTGGGAAATATCGGCTATCTCAGTTACGCCCTGCTGACGTTTTTGGGAGTGCTGTAGTCGTCGACCGGTACTTCACCCACGAAATCTGAGTGACGAGCTGGTTGAGAGCCGCGAACGAAATGTGGGCATTGGTGGCGAATTTGGGGGTGCTGTTCGATGGGTAGGTGGCGAGCGTGGCATCGCCGACGAGGAAGACGTTAAAGTCCTTGCTCAGGTTCTCATACCCGGCTGTCGTTTTGCAGTAGCACATGTCGGTGGCGTAGCCGGTGAGCAGGACGTGGCGGATCTTGTGCTCCTTGAGGAAATCCCGCAGCGGTTCGTAGCCGTCGCCGTCATAGATGACGACGTCGTCGGGATGCGTCTCCAGATCGCTCGTCAGGGGAATCGGCAGTTCCCAGAAGCCGGCGTTGTTGTACTTGGCACTGGCGTCGAGGCCGGGGAATTGCTTGAAGTAGTCGCGGACGGGATTGTCCTTGGAGAGGGCAATCGTCTTCGGCAGCGGCTTGCCGGCGTAGCGGAAGCTATTGAGCTTCTCTTTCAGTTCCTTCGCTCCGACTTTTCGGTCGTCGTCCGTCGGTTTGCCGCGGAGACTGCGGTAGAGCTTTTTGCGGATAGGGTCTTCCTTGCCGGGAAGGCTATACATCTGAAAGGCCACCTTGCCGCGAAGCGATTTGTGGAAGGGGCTGATGATCTCTTTGGTGTGCCGGGCGGCTAGGTGGTTCTTGTCGGGAGTACAGAAGTCGCAAACCCCCGCCGGCTCCGGCGTCCGCCACCCCTGGCCGTCGTCTATTCCCCACGGGTGCACCATGATCACTGCCGTGTCAGCCGCCTTGAGTCTGTTCGGCATCTCGATGATGCCGCGGGCGTTGTACGAGAACCGCCAGGCCCGCACCTCCAGATCCGCCCCGTCGTCATCCACCAGCAGCGGCGCTTCGTACCGCGTCAACTCCTTCACCGGCTCGATGAACTCGGGATAGTCCGCCAGCAGCGGCGGCGGGTTCTTGAGAAGCGTCAGCGTGTTCTGGTACTGTCGAGCAGGCTCCTCAGCCCGTAGCCACACGCGGCCCGCGTGTAGGCTTGAAGCGGCAATAATGGCGGCCATTGCCAATGGTTGAAACTGGATTCGCATGAGTAAGTCCTTGATGAAGAAGCCGGCACGCGAGGCCGCGTGCGGCTACGGCTTGGCGGCTTGCAAGTAAGCGAACAGATCGCGCAGCTCATCGGGTTTGAGCTGCTTCAGAATATTGTCAGGCATGAGGGATATTGATGATTCTTGAAGTCTGTCGATATCGCTGTGCGAGACTTCAGTCTTCTGCCCTTTGGAATCGACGAAGACCATCTTGGGTGGCTTGTTTTCCACGATCAGTCCCGTCACAACCGTGCCGTTTTTGAGCAAGGCGACGTGGCTTTGGAACTCCTTGCGGACGACGGCGCTGGGATCGACCGTGCTGATGAGCAGGTAATCCCGATCCGTCCGATTGGCGAACGTCAAATCGGGTCCGACGGCAGCTCCCTCACCAAAAAGCTTGTGGCAGGTGGCGCAGTGCTTGGTGAAAAGCGCCTTCCCGTTTTTCGCGTCACCCGGAAACGCTCGCAGGTCGTTGTTGAGCCGGCGGATGTCGGCGAGAATTTCTTCTTTGGTCGGCGGCGCGACTTTTCCCCAATGTTTCTGGACGAGGGCGTTGATTTTTGGATCATCGTAGTTAGCGACGCTGCGCAGTTCCTCGACGGAGACTTCCTTGGCAGGAAAACGACCCTCATCGATTAGGATCAGGAAAAGCAGCGCCGATCTTCGGTCCTGCAAACAGGCACTGCGAACGGCCCCCTTTTCACGGTCGGTGAGCCCGGAATAGTTCTTCAAAAGGGACAATCGATTGGTCGAACCAAATTGAACAATCGTCGCAATGGCAGCCAGTTTGACCGATTCGGACTCGGGCTCGGATAACAGATCGCTTAAGTTTGGCCAGTTCTGTTCGGAGCCATTGGGTGATTTCAATTGAAGCATTCGCGGCATCAGCGCCATGAGGGGAATTCGTTCCTCCAGGGGAGCCTTTTTGTCGGCAATGATTTCGAGCGCTCGCTGGGTCGCTTCAGAATCACCGGCACTCACCAGGAATCGTAACATCGCGAAATCGTACTTTTCTTTGAAGTGACCTTTGATGGTTGCCATGAGTTGGGAGCCCAATCGGGCCTTCCCTTCTGGCCGCTGCTGCATCCCCAGTTCCATGGCAACCCAGAGCGAATGCAACGACTCCTTGGGAACCTGCTGGAGGATCTCGTCCAAAGCTTCCTCTAGTTTCTCATCACCTTCCGCCACATACCGCCGCACCAGTCGCGGCAGAATTGTTTCCTTCACAATCGGATTCTTCGCCGCTGGGCCTTCGGTGAGGAAATAGGGCAAGTCCAGTTCGGCCGCGATGCAATGCTGCTCAACGGCCCACCAGAGAAGAAGTGGAATGTACGGGTCTTTTTCATCGCCGGTATCGCGGGAGAGCAGACATCGGATGATGGGAAGTGCGTCCATCGTCGGCAGACGCTTGGCGGTGCAGGCGAGTTGGCTGCGGACGAGGGGGCTGTCGTCTTTTTCAGCGAGTTTTCGCAGCCGAGTCGCTGTTTCGGCAGTGATTTTCTTGGGATCGCCAAGCAGGCGGACGACCCAGCGGCGGATGAGAGGGCTTTTGTGATCGAGGAGCTCGCAACCAAGAGGTTCGGAGAAGCCGCCACTGACGTCGAGGGCCCAGAGGGCTTTTAACGCGTCATGTTCATCCTTCGACTCCGCGATGATCTTCTGCAGCGGAAGGAAGACGTTCGCATCCTGCTTTTCGCCGAGGATTCGGCGGGCTCGGGTGGCGAGCCAGTGGTTCTTGCTGAAGAGGAGTTTGGCGAGGTCGTCGGAGGAAGCCTTCGAGAGATCGGGCATAGTAGCCAGCACACTCCGTGTGCTGTGCGTGCCCGCAGACGGAGTCTGCGGGCTACTAATCTCGATCCGGTACACCCGCCCATTCCGCCGGTCCCAGTCCGCATCGGGGTCGGGATGTGCGGTCCGTTTGTCGTGCCAGTCGGCGACGTAGACGCAGCCGTCGGGGCCGAGGCAAACGTCGCTGGTGGCGAACCAGGTGTCGTTGGCGACGAGCAGCTCGCCGCCGTGTTTGGTTTGGAACGTCGTCCCTCGCGGCTCGATGTCGTGCCAATAGACGCCGTGGCCGAGGAGGTCGCCGGCGATGTATTTGCCGCGGAGTTTTTCGGGGTAGGCGTCCCCGCGATAGACGATGCCGCCGACGGTGACGTGGCCGCCGAAGAAGTTCTGGTGCGGGACGTGGTCGAAGTAGCCGTAGGCGTGCGGGTTGTGCAGCTCGCCGTGCTTGCCGAACTGCTTCCAGAGATAGGCCCCCTGCACGCCGTGCAGCATCACGAAGCCGCCGTGGTTGGTGCTGTAGAGGAGGTTGCCGTCGTCGTCGAAGTCGAGCCCCCACGAGTTGCCGCCCCCCTCGCAGAACAGCTCGAACTCTTTCAACCGTGGGTGATATCGCCACACTCCCTGCTGGAACTCGATGCCGCGGATGTTCGCCGTGACCGTGCTCCCCTGGCAGCCGTAAAGCCAGCCGTCCGGCCCCCAAGTGAGCGAGTTGGCAACCGAGTGGGCGTCGTCCATGCCAAAGCCGGTCAGCAGGACCTCCGGGTCGCCATCCGGCACGTCGTCGCGATTCTTGTCGGCATAGTAGAGGAGATAGGGCGGGTTCAAAACGTAAACGCCGTCGTAGCCGAATTGGAAGGCGCTGGCGAGGTTGAGGCCGGAAAGGAAGTCCTTTGTGGCGCTCCCTCGCTCGCGCTTCGGGTTAGTGGCGGAGTCCGTCAAGTCGATAATCGTCAGCCGGTCTTCCCCTTTGGGTCCCTTCGGCGGCGGCTCGGGGACTTTGTCGTATTTCGTCCTGGAAAAGCGGTCCACTTTCACCCGTTCCAGGCCGGCTGGGTTGGGATACTGCAAATACTGCATCACCCAGAGCCGTCCCCGATCATCAAAATCAATCGCCACCGGCTGGCGGATGGTTGGCTCGCTGACGACGAGCCTGGCCGAGAAGCCCTCGGGGAGTTTCATCTTGCCGGGTGCTTCTGCGGGGGAATAGCCTTGGGGGAGGACCGTGGACGGGACTATCAGGCAAGCGACTGCGACAATGGCTGACAGGGGATGGCCGCGAAAAACACGAAAAGGCGCAAAGAGAAAGCGACAGCTTCGGCAGCCGGCTACTTTTTGTGGCTCTTTGTGTTTCTTTGTGGCCATTTCCAAATCCTCCTGGTGACGGACGGTCATTTTGACCCAGTCACCTGGCAATTGCTACCAGCGGAATTGTCGCTCTTAGCTAATTGCCAGTTGATAAGTGCCCTGTTGCCCCCAGGGCAGGGGTTGCAATTCAAAAATTCATGGACATTTTTTCGCAGACTTACGGCGACGTGAATCATCGCAAGTTCTTTCGCAGCAAGTACCTTCGGTGATTCACGCAGACGTAAGTGTAATTCATTGTGTAAAAACCTATTCATGAAGTAATGTGGCAAGTGATAAGGTGTTTTTCGCAAGCGAATCGCGCCCTTCGGCACTAGCCCGCAGCGCAAGCGAGGGTATTAGATCCCCGCCCAGCGCGCACCGCAGGTCGCCGGCTCGCTTCACCGAATACTATACAATTGCTATCATTGAGTCAAGCCCAGGGCGATATTTTCAGCCCCTGGATGCCGAGGGGGTCGGGAGGAGTTTCGCGTCCCAGTCCCCGCAAAATGAAGTGTCGTTGACGCGAAACCCCTCCCGACCCCGTCCCGTCGCCTACCTAAGCGCCGGGTCTTCCATCCCATTCTCCTGAAACCCCTTGATCCGAAGCTGACAAGCGTCGCAGCGGCCGCAGGGCTTGCCGGTGGTTTCTTCGGGGTCGTAGCAAGTGGTGGTGAGGCCGTAATCGACGCCGAGATCGAGGCCGCGGCGGATGATTTGGGCTTTGGTGAGGGTGATGAGGGGCGTGTGGATGTTCAGCCGCTGGGCTCCTTCGACGCCGGCTTTGGTGGCGAGGCCCGCCATTTGCTCGTAGGCGGCGATGTACTCGGGACGGCAGTCGGGATAGCCGCTGTAGTCGACGGCGTTGACGCCGAGGAAGATGTCCGCCGCGCCGAGGACTTCCGCCCAGGCCAGGGCGAAGGAGAGAAAGATGGTGTTGCGGGCCGGGACGTAAGTGATGGGAATCGAGGCGTCCATCTCCGCCAGGCTCCGGTCCTTGGGGACCGCCAGCCCCGCCGACGTGAGGGCCGAGCCGCCGAACATGGCGAGGTCGATGTCCACCACGATGTGCTTGGCGACCTGCATCTTGTCGGCGATTCGCTTCGCCGCGTCGAGCTCCATGCTGTGCCGCTGGCCGTAGCGGAAGGTCATGGCGTACGGCTC